>NZ_RAWQ01000060.1:0-45275 GCF_003668965.1 Corallococcus sp. AB030 | reverse complement strand
ACCCTGGACCGCGGGGAGGGGGCGGGGCGTGCGTCACGCGAGAACGCAATCGCTTGCGGTGAAGACGCGCTTCGAGCGGGTGGGCGTGCCGCCGAAGCCGGCTCGCAGAGGAAACGACGCATTCCTGGGAAGTGGATCGCCGTGTGCAGTGCAGGGCGGACGCGGCGGACAGCGGGTCCGCCGCCCTGTCGCACGGTCTCGCGTACCACCCCACTCGGGCGCGGTGTGGCCCACGAAGGTCTGCTCGTCCATGAAGCGTTCTCGCCAATCCCTGATGTCAGGCGTCCTGAGCCTTACCGGCTGCGTGGCGCTGTCCCTCTCCGGCTGCAAGGTGCCGGAGGCCGACGCGGCGGAATCAAAGTCTCCGCCCAAGAAGGCGCCCACCGCCAACGTGGTGCCGGTCTCCGCCACCGCGCCCGCGGAGCCCGCGAAGGCCCGCACGCCGTTCGCCGCGGCCCGCGAGGCGTTCGAGCGCAACTCCGTGAACGCCAACCCCTTCGCGGACAGCAACGGCAGCATTCCGCCGTCCTGGCAGTACTCGGGCCCGATGTTCAGCCTGAGCCACGACTATCCGCAAACGCCCGTGGCGCCGCCCGCCAATCCGCCGTGGATCGCCGCGCTCAGGGGGCAGCCCATCTCCAAGGCGAACGCGCTCGCGTACGTCAACGCGCTGAAGGCCTACATCGCGCCGTCCATGCAGACGCTGCTCTACAACTATCCCCGGTGGGATGCGGCGAAGGAGGGTTGGTACAACGAGCCGTGGCTCGCCTCCATCCGCGAGAGCATCCACGGCACGTACGTGGGCTCCGAGTTCCCCGCGGCCACCTTCGCCGCGTCCGGCCTCAAGGTCGACATGACGACGTACGTGCTCACCTACTACGACAAGGTGGCGGCGTCCGCGCTGGGGCAGGTGTGGGGCAAGACGGCCATGAGCCCCACGCTCACCAACACGTCCGCGCAGTTCCCGGAAGGGTCCATCGTCATCAAGGTGGCGTTGACCAGCGCGCTGGCGAAGGACTGGCCGGTGATGCAGGGCGCGTCGCTGTGGCCCGTCTACGTGCCGCCGCCCAACGGGCCCACGGGCGCGAAGCCGGTGACGATGAACGCGTCGATCATGCAGTTCGACATCATCGTCAAGGACACCAAGTCGTCGCCCAAGACGGGCTGGGTGTTCTCCACGCTCGTCTACGACATGCGAGTGCCGGGCAGCCCCTGGGACAAGATGATCCCCCTGGGCGCGATGTGGGGGGATGATCCCAACGTCAACTCCACGCTGAACCCGGGCACGCCGCTGCAGGAGACGGTCATCAACCCCGCGGCGCCCGCGTACTCCACGGCGACGCTGGGGTGGGGTGGCCGTCTGTCCGGCCCGAACGACGGCGCGGTGGTGGCACCGGCCTCCATCAACGGGCAGATCGTGCCGGCCGTGCAGGCCTCGTCGTGCATGAGCTGCCACAGCGTGGCGGAGTGGCCCATGAAGACGTTCCTGCTGCCCACCACCACGATGCCGCCGACGGTCGTGGGCGACGCGCTGGTCCTCGAGCAGCCCGGTTCCGCGGCCTGGATGAAGTGGTTCCAGGACAACCCGGGCAACGTGCCGCTGGATCCCGGGACGGTGCCCATGGACTTCGACATGGTGTTCGCCTTCAAGTCGCTGCCCGCGTGGCAGGCGGCGACGCAGGGCAACAGCGGCATGAAGGCCTTCGAGGCCGTCGACCTGCTCCGTGGCACGCAGCCCGTGAACCCGCGCGACCTCAAGTACAACGGCCAGTAGGCCCGTGACCTCCGGGAGGACCCCATGTCCATCTTCGACAAGGCCATCATCGGCGCCGGTGGCGGTGCCATGTATTACCTCGATGCGCGCATGGGGTCCGACCTCACGTCGGACGTCCGGGAGCAGTTCAAGAAGCAGTTCGGGAAGATCAAGAACGAGGAGGCTCGCAGGAAGGCGCTGAAGCACCTGCTGTTCGTCGGTGACAAGGACATCGACATGCAGAAGGCCCCGGAGGACAAGTCGCTCCTGGACCTCACGTCCGAGCGCGCCGTGCTCAAGAACACGGTGCTCATCGGCATGAGCAATCCGTGGCACATCGGCAAGAACGACCGGTACACGGGGCGAGGCGGCAACTACGTCGTCAATCACACCCGCCAGGTCATCAGCACCCGGCCGCTCTCTTCCTTCAAGAACACCCAGTCCCGGAGCAAGGTGAAGGAAGAGTGGGAGCGGGTCTTCAACACGAGTGACCCCGTCGACGGAGAGGATGTCCTGTTCGAGCAGTCCCAGGGCTACACGACCCGCGAGAGCTTCAAGGACGAATGGTTGAACGTCATCGGCCGCGCCATGAACCGGGGCCTGACCCGTGTCTGGGGCAACGTGACGAAGATCGAGTGGAAGCCGAACATCGACGAGGACAAGGCGCACTTCGAGATCACCTTCACGCCGATGAAGTCCGAGAAGGTGCGTGACCCCATCAAGGCCCGCGAGCTGCTCCTGATGACGGGCAACGGGAGCTACCTCAAGCCCACGGAGGCCAACGGCATCAAGGTCCCCAAGGGGTGGGAGCGGGACCGGCGGATCATGGACATGGATCAGCTCATGCGCTTCCTCGTGGTGAACGGGAAGAAGCGCAAGCGGATCGTCGTCCAGGGTGGGAACGCGGCGATCGACGCGGTCGAACAGGCCATCCGCTATGGCCATGAGGTGCACTGGCTGGTGCGGTCCGGCGTGAACATCCTCGCCAACTCCCTGCTCGTGCACGCGCCCAGGCTCGCCAAGAGTGGGACCTACGTGAACCAGTCCGTCACGTCGGAGTTCAAGAAGGGGGTGAGCCTGGCGGAGGTCGCAAGCTCCAGCAGCACGCAGCTCCGCGTGCAGGCCTACTCGCTGGAGGATGAGAAGGCGGGCAAGGGCGAGAACGAGGTCATCACGAAGAAGAAGACGCTCGTCACGGACATCCAGGACGTCGACATCTACGTCTACTGCATCGGCCAGGAGGTGAATGACAGCCCTTCGGGGGTGGCGAAGCTGCTGGTCAGCAGCGACCTCCTCAAGCAGAAGGGCCGGGGGGTCGACGAGTCAGAGCTGGAGCTCATCTGCGACGAAGGCTGGCTCTTCCGGAGCCTGTCGCACCGCGAGAACGCCGTGAAGGAGGCCGCCATCGGGCTGCGGAAGAGGTTCTCGGAGCGATGCCGCATCGACGTCCTGGGCGCGGCTTCCTTCATGCTGGTCTCGCCCCAGGGAAATCTCGGGAGCAAGCTGAAGCCCCTGACGAACTATCAGATTCAATCCGTCGCGGACGTGCGCCAGTTGGCGGCGCTCAAGGACGTGATGCGGGCGTACTGCAACACCCTGAGCGGCGCCTCGCTGGATCCGAAGAACGTCAACTTCCTGGGCGGCACGAAGAACGAGATCGCCGCCTTCATCGCCATGCACCACGAGTTCATCCCCCCGGTCGTCGCGGACGAGCTCACGCACTTCCTCATGCGCGTGCGGACCCGCGAGGAGTTCACCAACGGCTACACCGGGGACGAGATGGCGGACATCCGGGAAGCACTGAAGGGGATCGACGACTACTTCAGGATCCGTGAAGAGGTCCGGACGTTCCTCGAAACGAAGATGACCCAGGTGGTGATGGACTACCGGAAGCTCATGCTCGCTCCGTTCCAGGAGGAGATCTCCACCCTGAAGTGGGCAGACATCCTCCGGGAGGACTGAGCCGGACCGCCTTCACACTATCCTGACAGACGGCTGTCACAGCGGAGGCATAGCGTGGCTTCATGACCCCGAACGCCTTGCCACCCCTGACCCTGCTGGAGCTGGCCGACACCGGCCTGCCTGGCGTCGAGAGCTACTCGCCGTTCTGCCTGAAGGCCCACCGGGCCCTGAAGTACGCGGGGCTGCCCTACGCGCGAGGCTGCGCGGACAACCCGGCCTCGCACCGCGCGCACAATCCCACGGGACAGGTGCCTGTGTTGCTGGTGGGGGCGGAGGCGGTGCCGGACTCCACGGCCATCCTCGCGCGCATCCAACAGCTGGCGCCGGGCCGCATCGACGCGTCGCCAGAGGCGCTGCTCTGGGAGGAGCTGGCGGACACGTCCCTCAATGGCTTCCTGGTCGCGGCGCGCTGGGCGGATGACCGCAACTGGCCCCGGACGCGCGCCACGTTCTTCCACTTCATGCCGGCGCCAGTGCGCGCGGTGGTTCCGACGCTGATCCGGCGCAAGCAGGTGGAGCGGTTGGTGGCGAGGGATGTCTGGCGCGCGGGCCCGGAGGCCTGCTGGCGCCGGTTCGGGGCGCTGTTGGATCAGCTGGATGCGCGGGCGCCGGAGCAGGGCTTCTGGTTGTCAGGGGCGCTGAGCGTGGCGGACCTGGCCCTGTTCGCGCAGCTGCACAGCCTGCGGACGCCGCTCACGCCGTGGCAGGGCGCGGAGGTGGATCGGCGCGAGCGGTTGAGCGCGTGGCTCGGGCGGGTGGATGTGGCGACCCGGATGGCGAGCGTGCCCCTGCGCGCCGCGAGCTGATGGCGACTGGAGGCCGGCTCACCGGACGAAGCCGGCCACGGGACTTTCGAAGACCTTGCTCACGACGTTCATGGTCCGGAGCCAGGCCTGCGCCTCCTCGCTGAGCCGACCGTAGACGCGCACGTCCACGGGCTTCGCGACGCCGAGGAGCGCCTTGAACTCCGGCCACCCGGAGATCCTCCGGATGTGTTCCATGACCTGGCGCGAGTCCGCGAACGCGATGACCGCGCCGACCTCCGTGTCGTCGGGCCGGGCGTGAAATTGGATGCTGAGCAGGCTGCTCACGCCTTCGGTCTCCAGACGCTGCACCGCGGCCTGAAGGGTGGCGTTGAAGACAGGGAAGGGCGCCGTCCGTTCAAGCACCTCAACGAGGGTGATCCGCTCACGGGCTGCTGGGTCCATCCGCGCGCTCCCTTCTTCAAATACCCACCGGGCTTCCCCTCGGGTCGAGCCACACGCTAGGGAGTGGACCCGGAGGGGTCCATGGCCTTTCGAGTCCAGATCGCTGTCCTGATCCTCGCCTTGCTCAGTGCGTGTGCCACCCCAAGGGGCAGGGTGCGGCTGGATACCGGCGAAGGTGCACCCATCGAGTACAGCCCGCCTTCTCCCATCCAGGCCGTGACCGTGGGGCAGGGTGCCTTCGAGAAGGCGCTGACCGAGCTGGTTCTGGTGACACCCCTGCACCTCCGGGCTTCGCGGTCAGTGGAATGGGTCCGCGCGTCCTTCTCCCGAGGGCCGCAGGCGTCGGACCGTGCCTTCGGGGGCTACTGCGAGCCGGGACTTCGTAGGGGCGACTGCATCTCGCTGCTCGAAGACGTGATGGGGCTGAGCGACTGGGACAAGTTCGGCGTGGCGCTCGCGCTGTCCCTGGACCCACTCAAGGAGAGCATCTCCAGGGCCGTTGAGGAGACCCTGGCGCCCCAGCTCTTCTACTCGATGATTGCCACCGGACTCGTGACCTGGGCGGCGCTGGCCGCGAATCCCGAACCGGCCTTCACCAAGGCCGCCGCGGTCATCTCGGCGCTGCTGCTGATCTACCTGGGCGCGGAGACGTTCCTGGAACTGATTGAAGCAAGCCAGGACCTGAAGCTCGCGACGGACGGGGCCACCACCTGGAAGGAACTGGATGCATCCGGCCAGCGCTTCGCGGCCCGGGTAGGGCCATCCATCGCGCGAGTCCTGGTCCTCGCGGTCACGGTCGCTGTGAGCCATGGCATGACCGGTGGCGCGTCGTTGCTGGCGGCCCGGGTTGCGCCGCTGCCGAACTTCCCGGGAGGCGCGGCAGGGGCCTCACGTGTTGGCGTCAACGTCGCGAGCCTTGAGCAGGTGAGGGCGGTGTCCGTCTCGGGCGGCGTCATCACGCTCGCTCTGCCGTCCACGGCCGTCGCCATGGCGGCGAAGCCTCCGGCCAGCACCACGCCAGGCGGGGCGCGTTCCTGGAACTCCTTCAGCGGCCTCAAGCAGGCCCGAGGACCCGCAGGGCCAGGAAAGCAGTGGCACCACATCGTCGAGCAGACGGACGGCAACGTGCGGCGGTTCGGTCCCCAGGCCCTGCACAACACCGAGAACGTGATCGCCCTCGACGAATCCGTCCACCAACAAATCAGCAGGTACTATTCATCGAAGGATCCCTTCACCACGGGAGTACAAACGACTGTGCGGCAATGGTTGAGCGGTCAATCCTTCCAGGCCCAACGGGACTTCGGGATGATGATCCTCATGCGCTATGGCGTCGCCCCATGAGTGCCCGCAAATTTCAGAAGGCCAGCATCGAAGAACTCGTCCAGTGGTACGCGGAGGGGTCGGTCGCATACGGGAAGGCCCTGGAGGCCGCCGACTCGCGGGCAGCAAACCGCGCCAACGACAAGCTCGTGGGAGCCTACCAGGAGCTCCGGAGCCGTGGTGCGACGTCCCAGCTCATCCCGCTGCTCAAGAGCGAGGACGAAACCCTCCGGATGCACGTCGCGGCCCATGTCCTGGAATTCGCCCCCGAGCTTGGCGAGCCGACTTTGCTCTGGCTCGCCAAGCGTCCCGGGCTCCTCGGGTTCCGTGCAGAGTACGTCCTCAAGGCCTGGCGCGAGGGCACGCTCAAGTTCCCCTGAGTGCGTCCCGGATTTTCAGCTTCCGCCCTGGGAGGTGCGGAGGTGGAGCGGCCGGGTGGACGCGGCGACCCGCATCGCGAGCATGCTTCTGCGTGCCGTGAGCAGGGTGGCGACAAAGACAGGGAAGGGTGCCGTCCGTTCGAGCACCTCCACGAGGGTGATCCGCTCACGGGCTGATTGCTCCAACCGCGCCTTCGCTGTGGGATCTCATGACGCGTACCCATGGCCTGCGGTTTAGGAAACCGCAGGCTCCGCCTTCGGACCTGGCGCTCGGATCCCGCCCAGGCTCTTCCCCTCGGGTCGAGCCACACGCTAGGGAGTGGACCCGGAGGGGTCCATGGCCTTTCGAGTCCAGCTCGCTGTCCTGATCCTCGCCTTGCTCAGTGCGTGTGCTGCCTCAAGGGGCAGGGTGAGGCTGGATACCGGCGAGGGCGCCCCCATCGAGTACAGCCCGCCTTCTCCCGTCCGGGCCGTGACAGTGGGGGAGGAGGCCTTTGAAGAGGCGCTGACCGAGCTGGTTCTGGTGACACCCCTGCGCCTCCGGGCTTCACGGCCGGGGGAATGGGTCCGCGCGTCCTACTCCCGAGGGTCGCAGGTGTCGGACCGTGCCTTCGGGGGCTTCTGCGAGCCGGGGCTTCGTAGGGGCGACTGCATCTCGTTGCTCGAAGACGTGATGGGGCTGAGTGACTGGGACAAGTTCGGCGTGGCGCTGGCGCTGTCACTCGACCCACTCAAGGAGAGCATCTCCAGGGCCGTGGAGGACACCCTGGCGCCCCAGCTCTTCTACTCGATGATTGCCACCGGACTCGTGACCTGGGCGGCGCTGGCCGCCAATCCTGAGCCTGCCTTCACAAAGGCGGCCGCGGTCATCTCGGCCCTGCTCCTGGTCTACCTGGGCGCGGAGACGTTCCTGGAGCTGATTGAGGCGAGCCAGGACCTGAAGCTCGCGACGGACGGGGCCACCACCTGGAAGGAACTGGATGCATCCGGCCAGCGCTTCGCCACCCGGGTCGGTCCATCTATCGCGCGAGTCCTGGTCCTCGCGGTCACGGTCGCGGTGAGCCACGGCATGACGGGTGGCGCGTCGTTGCTGGCGGCCCGGCTTGCGACGCTGCCGAACTTCCCGGGAGGCGCGGCGGTGGCCTCACGCGTTGGCGTCAACGTCGCGGGCCTTGAGCAGGTGAGGGCCGTGTCCGTCTCGGGCGGCGTCATCACGCTCTCGCTTCCGTCCACGGTGGTTGCCATGGCGGCGAAGCCTCCGGTCAGCACCACGCCAAGCGGGGCGCGTTCCTGGAACTCATTCAGCAGCCTCAAGCGGGCCCGAGGACCCGCAGGGCCAGGAAAGCAGTGGCACCACATCGTCGAGCAGACGGACGGCAACGTGCGGCGGTTCGGCCCCCAGTCCCTGCACAACACCGATAACGTGATCGCGATCGACGAAGCCGTCCACCAGCGGATCAGCGCGTACTATTCATCGAAGGAAGTCGCTCTTACGGGAGTGCAGACGATTCGGCAATGGTTGAGCGGCCAGTCCTTCCAGGCTCAACGAGACTTCGGCATGAAGACCCTCATTCGCTTTGGAGCTGTCCCTTGAGTACCCGCAAGTTCCAGAAGGCCAGCAACGAAGAGCTCGTCCAGTGGTACGCGGAGGGGTCGGTCGCATACGGGAAGGCCCTGGAGGCTGCGGACTCGCGGTCAGCCAATCGCGCCGCCGACAAGATCTCTGGAGCATACAGAGAGCTTCGGAGCCGTGATGCGACGTCCCAGCTCCTTCCCCTTCTCCAGAACGAGAACGAAACTGTCCGAACCAACGTTGCGGCCCATGCCCTGGAGTTCGCTCCTGAGTTCGGCGAACCCGTACTGCTCTGGGTCTCTAAGCGTCCGGGGCGCAATGGGCTCGCTGCGGAATACGCACTCAAAGCCTGGCGCGAGGGCACGCTCAACTTCCCCTGATCGTCAGCCCATGAGTGCCCGCAAGTTCCAGAAGGCCAGCATCGAGGAACTCGTCCATTGGTACGCGGAGGGCTCCATCGCCTACGAACAAGCGCTGGAGGCTGCGGACTCGCGGTCCGCCAATCGCGCCCAGGACAAGGTAACGGGGGCGTATCGCGAGCTTCGAAACCGGGCAGCCACCTCGTTGCTCCTTCCCTTGTTGCAAAGCAAGGACGAGATCATCCGGTCCTTCGTCGCGACACATGCCCTGGAGTTCGCACCCGAGTATGGCGAGCCCGTCCTTCTTTGGCTCGCGGCTCGGCCGGGGCCCAACAGGACCCCTGCAAAGTACGCGCTCAAGGCCTGGCGCGAAGGCACGCTCGAGTTCCCCTGATCAGGTTCCGGCCGCGTGGGGAACGGGCTCCTGGTCCGCATCCAGGAAGACCTGCCGTGCGGCGTCCACCGTGTTGCGCAGATACTGAAGGTAGCTGGCCGAGCCCCCGATGCTGGCACCCGGATCCTGGCGCTGGAGTTCCTCGAAGAAGCGCTCTCCATACCGGTCCAGTGTGAGCCGGAGGACCGCGAGCCGGAGCACCGCGGCCGTCTCACTGGAGTCCCGCGAAAGCAAAGCCAGCGCCTGGATGTGGTGGCGCACGTCCAGGTGTCCCGCGAGGGAGACCGCAGCCACCCACTCGTTCGCGCACTGCTCCGGATTTTCTTCCGCGACGAGCGGCGCGTAGTGCGTCCACGCGTCTCCACAGAGTGGATCCAACTGGAGGGCTTCGCGAAGGCCCGCCTTTCGTGCCTCGGGCTCGGAGAGCCGTGAGGCCTCGGCGGCGCGCATGGAGGCCCGCCGCACTTGACGGTGTCCCTCGCCAAAGTCCTGCTGGAGCAGGGGCGTGATGTAGTGGCGCAACACGCGGGCCGCGTCCAACCGGCTGTTTCCGTCAAACCACTGCGCATAGAGTCGCGACGCCGTGTCGAAACTTCGCAGCGCGAAGTGCGCGTCCGCGAGCAGCGCCGTGGCGAGCGGATCATTACCTCGCTCCACGAGCTGCTCGGCACATGCCCGGGCCTGCCGACGACAGCCACGCGCGAGCAGGGCGCGTACCTGGTCGTGCGGCTTGAGGCCCGATGCGAGCGGGGACGTTCGTTGGCGGAGCGTCATTCGGACTTCAACGCGACATCCACGGCCTCCCGGATGAGCGGCCGGGCAAGCTCACGAACATGTGCGGACAGCCGTTCCTCGCTCGCCGGATCCAGGGCCTGACACGCGGTGGGGAAGGCCAACTCCAGATCCACCCGGACATCCAGCTCCACCTCGCTCAACACGGCCTCGGCATCATCGCGCCCGCACTTCGAGAGGGCACTGGAGATCCGCGCGGGATTCACCAGACGTGAGGACCAGTCCTGCAGCTCCGCGAAGGACAGCCGCTGGTGGGCATCCCATGCCGTGCTCTCGTCGAAGCGGGCCTCGTTGAACTCCTCGATCTTCCGCTTGAAGGCGACGCGCTGCCCCGGTGACACGGGCTGCTCACTCTTGATGACGAGCCCCTCCGCATGGTTGTCGGCCAGCGGGGGCAGGCCCAGCATCGCCGGGAGCCGCGTCAGCGCTCGCGTGGGCGCGGCTTCCATCTGCGCCCGGGTTCCTCGCGCCACGAGGGGAGGGACGAGCACCCCGGCGGCCCTCGCGGCCGTCTCCACGTCGCGATGCGAGAGCATCACCCCTTCGTCCTCGTCCGACCGGGCCACGAGGATATCGAACAGCACCCAGTGAAGGCCCGGCGCGTACCAGATGCCCGTCTGGACCGGCATCATTCCAGGCACGGCCGGGACCTCCGGGTGGGGATAGCGGCCTCCCAACAGCTCTCCGTACAGGTAGACGCGCGCGCCGGTGAGCCCCAGCGTCCGGACCGCCTCCAGCGCCGCGTTGCTCAAGGACAGGCGCAACAGCTGCCATCCAAAGAAGGAATCTCCCTCCTCGAGCCAGGCCTTGCGCTTGCCAAAGTGCACCGCCCCGTCCTGCACGCCCAGGACGAGCTGCGCGCCATGGAGCTTCTCCAGTGCCACCCAGCTCCCGGAAGGACTGGCCTGCCCCCGTGCATCACCCGCGGAGGACATCTTCAGGAAGGGTCGGAAGCGCATGGCCTCAGTTTCCGCCGAGGTCCCCCAGATTCAAACCGTAGGGATCCGTCGTCGTCCGCCTCGGTGCCGGCTCCGGCGTACCAGGCGCCAGCGGGGCCACGCGGATCAGCCCCGCGGCCCTCAGCCGCTCCACGGACCGTGACGCGGCCAACTCACCCATCGCCGCCGTGCGCAACGCCTGACGGATGCTCCGGCTGCCCCTCAGCTTGGAATAGAGATACAGGTCGTCCGCCGTCAGATCCGCCGGGGCAGGGCGGGGAATGGGCTCGAACACCAGCCTCCCGTCCAACGCGAACAGCGCGTCACTCAACGCCAGCGTCAGCCCCACCTCCGCCTCGCGGTACAGCGCGTGCGCCTCCGGCACCGGCCCCCGCTCCAGCACCTGTGCCGCCAACGCCACCGCCAGGTCGTACTTGCGCGACGACAGGAACGCGCGCACCAGCGCCAGCAGCTCCGTGAACTCCGTGGACTCGCCCACCGTGAGGCCCGTCGCTCGGTGCGGCGCCAGCGCTCCCCGCCGGTACAGGTGCAGCACCCAGCGCGCCGCGAACAACGGGGCCTCCCTCGCGCTCGCCAGCAGTTCGCCCAACGTCGCGCCTCCGGCCGCCAGATCCAGGAGCACGTCCTCCTCCTCGGAGAACGTCTCCACCGCGAACTCGCGGAACACCCGGAACGTGGTGTCCAGGCGCGGGAAGATGTCCCGGAACTGCGCCCACTCCTGCACCCTCGCCACCGCGTCCCGGTGCAGCGTGCTCAATGGCAGCCGCAGGCCCACCGCCCGCCCGGACAGGGGCAGCCCCGGCGTGAACTCCACCTCGCCCGACTCCCAGGCGTAGCAGTCGAACAGCGCCTCGCGCGCCTTGTGCTCCATGGCCTCCGTCAGCTGCGACAGCTCCACGAAGCAGCGCTGCACCAGGAACGTGCCGTAGGGCAGGTTCGCCCCTTCCGCCGCCTCGAACGCCGCCGCCGCCCGGGGCGCGTCCAGGATGCGCAGGTTCACCAGCACCTGCGCCAGATGCTCCCTCGGATCCGTGGAGGCCACCCCCACCAGGTGCCCGTCCCGCAGGTAGAACTCCCGGCGCACCGCGCCCCGCTCCACCCGCAGCGTCCCCTCCACTCCAGGCGTCGCGAACAACGGAGGCAACACCAACTGGAGCCGGTAGCTGGCCAGGTTTCCTGTGAACGCTTCCATCCGTGGGCGCCCTCCAAGGCACGTCGCATGCTGCGCCGGCCGCCAGGGTACCTGGGAGACTTGAGCCCTCTCAACCCCCTGAAACTGCTGGTCTTTTCCTGCCCGGACGAAATGTTCCAGAAATGCCGGGCGCGCGAGTGTCAGGCATTGGAATGGCTCACCTGTCCCAACGGAAGGTTGCAGCATGACGGCGGGTGTGCGAACGAGCCGTGTCCTCCACCCGTCATTGGGAGCACGAATCGCGATGCGGATTCTCTCAGGCGTCCAGTCGTCCGGAAAGCTGCACATCGGCAACTATTACGGGGCGATGCGGCAGTTCGTGCAGCTCCAGGACCAGGGCGAGGCCTACTACTTCATCGCCAACTACCACGCGCTCACCACCGTCCGGGACCCGAAGCTCGCGCTGGAGCTGACGCGCGACGCGGCGCTCACGTACCTGTCGCTGGGCCTGGATCCGAAGAAGGCCGTCCTCTTCCGCCAGAGCGACGTGAAGGAGGTGCTGGAGCTCAACTGGATCCTCGGCACCGTGGTGCCCCAGGCCCACCTGGAGCGCGCCCACAGCTACAAGGACAAGGTCGCCCGCGGCATCAGCGCGGACTTCGGCCTCTACGCGTACCCCGTCCTCATGTCCGCGGACATCCTGCTCTACAGCGCGGATCAGGTGCCGGTGGGCAAGGATCAGATCCAACACATCGAGTTCGCACGCGACTGGGCCGTGAAGTTCAACACCCAGTACGTCCCCGGCTACGACCCGGCGGATCCAGAAGGGAAGGAGCGGGGCCACGCGCCCGGCATCCTCAAGCTTCCTGCCGCCTTCGTGCAGGAGAACGCCGCCACCGTGCCCGGCATCGACGGACAGAAGATGTCCAAGTCCTACGGCAACACGCTGGAGCTGTTCGGCGAGGAGAAGGACATCAAGAAGCGCATCATGTCCATCAAGACGGACTCCACGCCCGTGGACGCGCCCAAGCCCACCGTGGACGCGCCGCTGTATGACCTCCTCAAGTTGATGCTCCCGCCCGGCGAGTTCTCCGACGTGGACGCGTCCTGGAAGGCCGGCGGCAAGGGCTACGGCGACTTCAAGAAGAAGCTCCTGGAGGCCTTCCACGTCACCTTCGGCCCCGCCCGCCAGCGCCGGCAGGAGCTGCTCAACGACCCCGGGGAACTGGAGCGCATCCTCGCGGACGGCGCCAACCGCGCCCGGGCGGAAGCCACCCGCCTGATGGACCAGGTGAGGCGGGCAGTGGGAATCCCCTGAACGCCCGTTCCTGTTCAAATGTTTGACCCCCCTGGGAGGCATTGCTAAGGAGGTCTGTCCCCCCGGCGCGCGTAAAGGCCGGAAATTCGGACCCTTACGCATGACGAAGTTCCCATCCCCCCAGAAGGACGCCGGCCGGTGAGCGAAGGTCGCAAGCCCCCACCGCCGGACGACCTCCCGCCGGACCCCGACGGGGAGGGATTGCCGCGCACGCCCGGAGACGCCTTCCGGGTGGCGCTGCCCAACTTCGAAGGTCCCCTGGACCTGCTGCTCCATCTCATCAAGGAGCACCGGGTTGACATCTTCGACATCCCGCTGGCGCTGATTACCGGCAAGTACCTCGAGTACCTGGAGCGGATGCGGGAGCTGAACCTGGACATCGCCGGGGAGTTCCTGGTGATGGCCTCCACGCTCGCCCACCTCAAGAGCCGCATGCTCCTGCCCCGGCAGGACGCGGCCCAGGTGCCGGAAGGGGCGGACGCGCTCGCGGCGGTGGAGGAGGCGCAGGACCCTCGCGCGGAGCTGGTGCGCCGACTGTTGGAGTACCAGAAGTACAAGGACGCCGCGGAGCACCTGGCCAAGCAGGACATCCTGGACCGGGACGTGTTCGCCCGGAAGGTGCCCGTGGAGGCGGTCCCCATCCCCGAGGACGAGGTGGGGCTCCAGGAGATCTCCGTCCTGAAGCTGGTGGAGGCGCTCGACCGGGTGCTCGAGCGGCTGACGCCCAAGGTGCAGCACGAGGTGGTGCTGGAGCGCGTCAGCCTGTCCGAGGCCATCCTCCGGTTGGCGGAGCGCGTGAAGAAGGACGGGCAGGTGGTGTTCGAGGCGCTGTTCACGGAGGCGGCCACGCGCCAGGAGGTGGTCATCACCTTCATCGCCATGCTGGAGATGGTGAAGCGCCGCCTCATCAAGGTCTTCCAGGAGGAGCCCCTGGGCCCCATCCAGGTGACGCCCAACGGGGACGCGCTGGAAAAGCTCATCCCCACGGAGGTCGACGAGAGTGACTACCGGTAACGGTCCCGACGACGGTGACGAGACGCCCGCCCCCGGCACGCCCGGCGGCCCCGGACAGTTCTCCGAGGAGGAGATCGCCGCGGTCACCGGCCCTGGCCCGGACGACGCGGAGCTGGACGGGGTGGAGGCGGCCGCCATCGAGGAGGACTCGGACGACACCGAGAACGTCCCGGACCTCCAGTCCTCCTTCGAGAAGCTGCTCGCCAAGAGCCGCAACCTCTCCCCGGACCGCATCCGCACGGTGCTGGAGAGCGTGCTCTTCGTCGCCGAGCGCCCCCTGTCCGTGGACGAGCTCTACCAGGCCACCGGCATCCCGAGGGATCCCATCCTCCAGGCGCTGGATCAGCTCTCCGGCATCCACCGCGAGGGCATCAGCGGCGTCGTCCTCTACGAGGTGGCGGGCGGGTGGCAGTTCCGCACGGACCCCCACTCCGCGGAGTACGTCCGGCGCTACCTCCGGGTGAAACCGCAGCGGCTCACCCGCGCGGCGGTGGAGACGCTGGCCATCATCGCGTACCGCCAGCCCGTCACCCGGCCGGAGCTGGAGGACATCCGCGGCGTGGACTGCGGCGCGGTGCTCAAGGCGCTGATGGACCGCAAGCTGGTGAAAATCCTGGGCAAGCGGGAAGAAGTCGGCCGCCCCATTCTTTATGGAACCACGCGCGAGTTCCTGGAGTTCTTCGCGCTGAAGGACCTCTCCGCGCTGCCCACGCTCCGGGAATTCCATGAGTTGACCCAGGAGCACCGGGAAATCGTGGAGAAGGAGGCGGCTCCGCCGGTACCGGTGGCGTCGGGGACGGTGGCGGCGCTGTCGGACCCGGGGTTCACGAAGCGGATGGAGAAGAACGAGGCGGCCAGCGAGGCAGCCTTGGAGGAGCTGGAGGAGGCCATGGCGGCCGCGGAGCGGAGCCAGAAGGTCAGCGCCAGCATCCTGGAAAGCCCCCCTTCGCCCGAGAAGGGTGATAGCGAGGGCCCCAAGCCCGAGTGATGGGCGGCAACTGGAAGAAGGCACGGAATGGCGGCGGAACGTTTGCAGAAGTACCTGGCTCGCGCGGGAGTTGCTTCGCGCCGGCACGCGGAAGAACTCATCACCTCCGGTCGCGTCGGAGTGAACAACGAGACGGTGACGGAGCTGGGCAGCCGGGTGGAGCCCGGAGTGGACCTGGTGACCGTCGATGGGAAGCTCGTCACGCCGCCGGAAGAGTCGTCCTACTACCTGCTGTACAAGCCCGTGGGCGTCGTGACGACGCTGTCGGATCCGCAGGGCCGGCCCACGGTGGCCAGCTATGTGGAGGAGACGGGCCGCCGCCTGTTCCCCGTGGGACGTCTGGACTACGACGCCGAAGGGGCGCTGCTCTTCACGGATGACGGCGCGCTGGCGCACAAGCTCACGCACCCGAGCTTCCAGGTGCCGCGCACGTACCTGGCGAAGGTGAAGGGCGTGCCGGACTTCCCCACGCTGGAGAAGCTGCGCGGTGGCGTGCGGCTGGAAGACGGCATGGCCACGCCGGTGTCCGTGGACATCTTCGAGAAGGCCGAGCGCAACACCTGGCTGAAGATCGTCGTGGCGGAAGGTCGTCCGCACCTCATCAAGCGCCTGTGCGCGGCGGTGGGGCACCCGGTGGTGCGCCTGTTCCGTCCGAACTACGCGGGCGTGGGCGTGGAAGGGCTGCGCCCTGGCGAGCTGCGGCCGCTGAAGGTCGCGGAAGTGCTGCAGCTCACGGAGGTGGCGGAAGGCCGTGCTCAGCCGGCGTCCTCGGACCTGAAGCTGCCGCCGCGCCGTCACGGGCGTTCGGCGCCGGGCTTCGGCGGGGCGGATGACGACGACATCGAGTTGTCGATGGACGACGACGCACCGGCCGCGCCGCGCAAGACGGAGCGCGCGGCGAAGAAGGCTCCGACGGGGCCCAAGACGCGCGAGGCGCGCCCGGAGCGCAAGGAGTGGAAGGGCGTGCAGGACGGAGGCACGCGTCCGCCGAAGTTCGCGAAGCGCGGGGCGACGCTGGAGACGGACAACGACGCGGATCTGGATGACGTGCCGACGTTCGACGACGACGGTGACGAGGCGGAGTCGGACGTCGCCGAGGGAGCCACCTACGGCAAGGCCGCGCGAGGCGCGGGCCGTTCCGGCAAGCCCGAGGGTGAGCGTGCCCCCCGTGGCGCCGCGCGGTTCGGCAAGCCGGCCGGTGCGGGTCGTTCCGAGGGTGATGCGCCGCGCGGTGGTAGCCGGTTCGGCAAGCCGGCGCGCGGTGGTGACGAGGGCGGTGCTCCGCGCGGTCGCAGCTTCGGCAAGCCGGCCGGTGCGGGCCGTGGCAGTGATGAGGGCGGTGCTCCGCGCGGTCGCAGCTTCGGCAAGCCCGCCGGTGCGGGCCGTTCCGAGGGCGGTGCCCCTCGCGGTCGCAGCTTCGGTGACGAGGGTGGAGCTCCTCGCGGTCGCAGCTTCGGCAAGCCCGCGGGTCGCTTCGGTGACGAGGGCGGCGCGCCTCGCGGTCGCAGCTTCGGCAAGCCCGCCGGTGCGGGTCGTGGCGGTGACGAAGCTCCTCGCGGTCGCAGCTTCGGCAAGCCCGCGGGCCGCTTCGGTGACGAGGGTGGTGCTCCTCGTGGCCGCAGCTTCGGCAAGCCTGCTGGCCGTTTCGGTGACGAGGGCGGCGCTCCTCGCGGTCGCAGCTTCGGCAAGCCTGCCGGTGCGGGCCGTGGCGGTGACGAGGCTCCTCGCGGGCGCAGCTTCGGCAAGCCTGCTGGCCGTTTCGGTGACGAGGGCGGTGCGCCTCGCGGCCGCAGCTTCGGCAAGCCGGCCGGTGCGGGTCGGGGTGGTGACGAAGCTCCTCGTGGTCGCAGCTTCGGCAAGCCCGCAGGCCGTTTCGGTGACGAGGGCGGTGCGCCTCGCGGTCGCAGCTTCGGCAAGCCCGCCGGCCGCTTCGGTGCGGAGGGCGGCGCTCCTCGTGGTCGCAGCTTCGGCAAGCCTGCCGGTGCGGGTCGTTCCGAGGGCGGTGCCCCTCGCGGTCGTAGCTTCGGTGACGAGGGCGGCGCTCCTCGTGGCCGCAGCTTCGGCAAGCCCGCCGGCCGCTTCGGTGCAGAGGGCGGCGCTCCTCGTGGTCGCAGCTTCGGCAAGCCTGCCGGTGCGGGCCGTGGCGGTGACGAGCGCGCCCCGCGCGGTCGCTCCTTCGGAGACGAGGGCGGCGCTCCTCGTGGCCGCAGCTTCGGCAAGCCCGCCGGTGGTGGCCGTTTCGGTCGTGAAGAGGGCGGCGCTCCTCGTGGCCGCAGCTTCGGCAAGCCCGCCGGTGCCGGTCGCTCCGAGGGCGGTGCTCCTCGTGGCCGCAGCTTCGGCAAGCCCGCCGGCCGCTTCGGCGCGGAGGGCGGTGCTCCTCGCGGTGGTGCCCGCTTCGGCAAGCCCGCCGGTGCAGGCGGTGCTGCTCGCGGAGACCGTCCCGAGCGTCGCGAGTGGAAGCCCCGGGGTGAAGACTCCGGCAGCCGGTCTCGCGGCGGCGGTGAGTCCTCGTCCAGCGGCACTGGCGAGCGCATCGTCCGCGCGGGCGTGAGGAAGGCCCCCCCGGGCGAGCGTGGAGGGGCAGGCCGTCCGCCCCCTCGTGGTGGCCGCTCCCGCTAGAACACCCCTCCTCCTGGGTCGCTCCGTCGGTGGGCGGCCCGGGAGGGCGTTGATATAACCGCCGCCTACCTCCAGCGTCCGCCGCTCCGGGAGAACGATGCGAATCCGCGTGCGACCCCTCTTCCTCGCCCTGACCCTCCTCGTCGGGTGCAACGGCAACCGGGATCAGCTCCTCGCGGAGATCCAGGACCCCCGTCCCGAAACCCGCGCTGCCGCCGTAAGGAAGCTGGCCGAGCAGAACAACGCGGACGACCTGGTCCTCTTCACCCGGGCCGCCAAGGACCTCTCCGCCTTCGTCCGCGGTGAAGCCGCCAGCGCGCTCGGGGAGAGCCAGGACCCGCGCGTCGTGGATCTGCTCGGAGAGCTCCTGGAGGATCCGGACGAGGCCGTGCAGGGCCAGGCCGCCCTGGCGCTCGCCAAGGTGAAGAACGACAAGGCCAAGGCGTACCTCACGCTCCAGTACGGACGGCGGGGTCGCGCCACGCGCCAGGTCATCGTCCAGGCCCTCAAGAGCACCAACGTCCCTGGCGCCATGGCCTCCGTCGTCGCCGCCGAATCCAAGGGCCTCTGGGACCGCAACCTCCTGGCCCTGACCGAAGGCGTGCTCCCGGAACGCGTGGGCGCCGCGGAGGAGCTGGGCAAGAGCGGCCGCCCGGAGGCGGTGAACCGGCTGCTCCCCATGGTGCGTGACAGCCAGGTCATCCTCGCCGCCGCCGCCGTGCGCGGGCTGGGTGACGCGGGCGACACCCGCGCGGTGGCCCCCATCGCGCTGCTCCTCGACGAGAGCTTCCCGGAGCTTCGTGAGTCCGCCATCAGCGCGCTGATGAAGCTTCAGGATCCCACGGCCGCGACGAAGCTCCAGGCGGTGGCGGTGGAGAAGAGCGCGGTGAGCCCGCTGGCCACCGACGCCATCCTGACCTTCCCGCGCACGCCCGCGACGGACGCCGCGCTGTGCGCCATCGCGCTCGACGGCGCCCGGGACGAAGCCCTCGACGCCGCCCGCGCCATGCGTTCGCGAGGCGGCTGCCCGGCGGACCCCATCGCGGACCGGCTGTCGCGCCCCGCCTCCGCGGCTTCAGGGCTCCAGGCGGTGACGGGCCTGGGCCCGGCGGCGCAGGCGCTGCTGCCCAAGGTGACGCCGTGGCTCAACCAGCCGGACGTCGGGCTGCGCACGCTCGCGGTGGAGGCGGTGACGCACGTGGGCGATGCCTCCGTGGTGCCCGTCATCCAGAAACTCTACGAGCAGGAGGTCGCCGGGCTCGCGGCGCTGCGCGCGGACTGGATCCCGCAGGCGCTGCCACGGAAGTACGCCGCGGACCTGGATCCGTCGGCCCCGCGTGCGGAGGTGGCGAAGGCGAAGGAAGACAACCGGTCGTCCAAGCACGCGCAGCTCTTCGAGCGGCTCCAGGCGCTCAACGCGGCCCGCGCCAAGGAGGCCGGGCGCGTGGTGGTGCCTCCGCGAGTCCCCTCGGAGCTGAGCGACGACGTGGAGCCCGCGAAGCTGCAGCCGCTGGCCACGCTGCTCACCGCGCTGGGTGCGCTCAAGGCGCCCGGAGCGCTGGAGATCCTCAAGGGCTACACGGACGACGCGAGCCCGGTGCTGCGCGCGGCGGCGCTGGTGGGACTCGCGTCCGTGGGGCCGGAAGGCATCGAGGTGACCCGCACGGCGCTGCTGGAGCCCGACCGCGAGCTGCAGAAGACGCTGGCGCTGGCGCTGGCGGAGCAGGGTGAGGCCGGGCAGCTCGCCCTGGTGGCGTCGCTGCCGAAGATGGGCAGCGAGAAGCTGGTGGTCCTGGATGCGCTGACGCGCGTGGGACCGCCGCCGGCGTCCGCGTCCGAGGCGTTGCAGGGCGTGGTGAAGGAGGGTGGGGCGGAGGCGGCGCTCGCGGCGCAGCTCCTGGGGCGGATGGGCGCGAAGGACGCGGTGCCCACGCTGCTCAAGGCGCTGGACGACTCCAACAGCGTGGCCCGGCGCGACGTGCTGCTGGCGCTGGGAGTCATGGGCGACGCGAAGTCCGCGGAGGTGGTGGGGCGGGACCTGTACCACGACCTGCCGGAGATCCGGGCCGCGGCGGCCACGGCGCTGCGCAAGATGAACACGGGCGCGCAGGCCGAGCCGCTGGACGCGCTGAAGGGCGACTACTTCCGCGAGGTCCGCGTCGCGGCGGGGGCCTCGATGACGAAGGAAGGCACGGCGGCTGGCGGGGCGCGGTGAATGGAGTCGCGCGCGCTCAAGGACAAGGCGACGGAGGCCTTCGGCAAGGGCCGCTTCGCCAAGGCCGCCGAGCTGTACGAGGACTACTGCCAGGCGGAGCCGAAGGATCACCAGAGCCGCTTGCGCATGGGGGATGCGTGGTCCAAGGCCGGTCAGCGTGACCGCGCCGTCTCCGCGTACCAGTCCGCGGCGGAGGGCTTCGCGAAGGAGGGCTTCCTCCCGCGCGCCATAGCCGCGAGCAAGCTGATCCTCGAACTGGATCCGTCCCACCAGGGCGTGCAGCAGATGCTCGCGGACCTGTACGCGCGAAGGGGCACGCCGGCCACCTCCAGGGCGAAGCCGAAGGACGCCGCGCCCCCATCCACCCCTGCGAGCCTCATCACCCCTCGGGAGGTCCCGCCCGAAACCACCAGCCCCAGGCCCGTGCCCCCGGAGCCGCTGGAGGCCGGCGGGGCCCCGGTGGACCTGTCGGATGCGCTCCCGCCCGAGCTGGCCCTGTCGAACGCGCCCGTCGCGGATGACACCGAGGTGGTCCTCTCCGTCGAAGTCGAGCTCGAGCCCACGCAGGACGAGCCCAAGGCACCCACGGTGACCGAGGCCGCCGCGCCGCCACCCGCCGTCCCCGCACCCGCGGGCCAGTCCGTCCGAGTCGCACCGCCGTCCCCATCTCCCATGCCCGAGCTTCCCCAACTCCGGACGCCCAGCGGACGCTGGCAGGCGCTCGCGCCGCCCATCACGGGCCCCGAAACCACGCCGGCCTCCACCGCGCCGAAGCCTCCCTCACAGGCCGCGCCCCCGGGCCTGCGCCCCCGCCGCGTCGACACTCCGTCCAGGCCCATGGCCACGGTCGCCGCGGGTGCCTCCGTGGTGCCCACCACCGCCGGAGCCCCGGAGCCCTGGCGCGCGTCCCTGAGCGTCTCCAGCTTCACGGAGCTGGAGATCGAAGCGGACTCGCTGCTGCACGCGGTGGAGCTGGCGGCCCAGCGGGGACTGGCCGAACACGCGCAGGAAGAGGAGCCCGTCTACGAGCTGACCGAGGAGGCCGAGCCCACCTCGGACACCTGGGACGCGCTGCCGTCCATCCCGCTCTTCTCCGACCTGCCGCGCGACGCCTTCATCCAGCTCTTCGAACGCTGCCCGCTGCGCCGCTTCGGCCCCGGCGAGCGCATCCTCGCGCAGGGCTCGCACGGCGACGCCTTCTACGTCATCTGCGAAGGCAACGTGCGCGTCTTCCGCGAGGAGGACGGCCGCCGCCAGGACCTGGCCACGCTGGAGGTCGGCGCCTTCTTCGGCGAGATGGCGCTCCTGTCCGGAGCCCCGCGCGCCGCCTCCGTGGAGTCCGCGTCCGACGACACGCAGGTGCTCGAAATCTCCGCCGCCGTGCTGGCCACGCTCTCTCGGAGCCATCCGCCCGTGGCGAAGGCCCTCAAGAAGTTCTGCCGCGAGCGGCTCCTCGCGAACGTGATGAACAGCTCCGCGCTGTTCCGTCCCTTCAACCGCAAGGATCGCCGCAACCTGGTGGAGCGCTTCCGGGCCCGCGACGTGGAGCGCGGCGAAGTCATCATCCGCGAAGGCGACGCCACGGACGGCCTCTACGTCGTCCTCTCCGGCGAGGTGGAGGTCCACAAGGGCGGGCAGCGGCTGTCGACCCTGAAGGAAGGGGATCTGTTCGGAGAGATCTCCCTCCTGCAGAAGACCCCGGCCACCGCCACCGTGGAGGCCACGCGGCACACCACGCTGCTGCGCCTGCCGCGCGAGGACTTCGACTCGCTCATCTCCAGCCACCCGCAGGTCCTGATGCTCGTCTCGGACCTGAGCGACGAACGCCTGCGCCGCACGCAGCACGTGCTGGACAGCCAGACGGGGACGACGCCGGACGACGAGGAAGAAGACCTCATCCTCGTCTGACCTGCCCTCGCGGGTCCCCGGCCCCCAATCCCACCCCGCGAGTCACCTGACGCAGCCAGACAGTGCGCCAGGTTGTGACGCCCGGAAGCCCCCGCTATCCTGCCCGGCATGGCTGGAGGCCAGCACGCGACAGCGGGATTGGGGCCCGACGACATCGCCGAGCTGGAAGCCATTGGCTCCGAGCCCGGCTATGACGTGTTCCTGGCCCCTGCGCGCGCCCTCGAAGGCGCCGTGGAGGAGTGCCGCTCCAACATCGCGCTCGCGTTCCACAACACGAAGCGCGGGGTGGAGAGCGTCCTCGCCCGAGAGGCGGAGGTCGCCGCGCTCCCGGGTGTGAACGTGGAGGAGCTGCGCGAACTGCCGCTGCTCGCGCAGGGCCTGGCCTGGGCCGCGTTGCGCGTCCAGCGCGACATGCGGGCCAGCTCCTTCGGAGCCCTCTTCGACCGCGCCCAGCAGCTGCGCCGCAAGCTGCTCAAGACCGCGGAGGCGCTCGCGGAGTCCTCCTTCCTCGCCGCCGCGGACGTGACGGCCGCCCACGGAGAGGGCCACCGCGACGTGGTGGGGGACTGCCTGGGACTCGTGGCGCTGTTCCGCAGGCACGAGGAGAAGCTCGCCGGCCGTTCCCCTGTCACCCCCGAGGACGTGAACGAAGTGGAGCGCGTGGCGCAGCAGCTGCGCGCCCTGCTCGCTGCCCCGGGAGAGGCCCGCGAGGACGACAGCTCGCCGCTGCTCTTCGAGGCCACGGAGACGCGAGACCGCCTCTGGACGCTGCTCACCCGGCGCCACGACATCCTCTGGCGCTGTGGCGCGTGGCTCTTCGGCCGGGACGTGGACATGCACGTGCCGCCGCTCCTGGCCCGCCACCCGCTGGTGCGCGCCGTCGAGCCCACGTCCATCGAACGCGCGAAGCAGCAGACGCCAGGAAAGCGCGGGGCGACCCCGATCGACTACGCCCCGGAAACCAACGTGCGCTCCAAGGTCCGTTTCATGGTGAAGGTCGGCTTCGACTTTCCCTCCCGCTAGAGACCCATGCCTTTCGACGTGAAGGACATCCTCCGGCAGCTGGAAGCCGGCTTCGCCCCGGATTCAGGCGCTCCGAAGTGGTGGCAGGAGAGCTGGGAGGATCCGGAAGGGTTCGCCGTGGCGCTCGCGGAGGCCCACGCGGGCCGAGGCGTCCCGCCGCCCAAGAGCCGCCCGGGCCAGCAATACGACTTCTTCCATGATCTCATCGTGCGCCACGTCGCGCTGGAGCGCCCCGCGTTCCGCACGCACCAGCGCATCCAGGGTTGGCAGGCCCTGGCCTACCGCACCCTGCACGACCTGGCCTCGCGCCGCGCCAGCGAGTGGGCGGATCAGGGCGTGGAGCCGGGCGCCAAGGTGTGCCTGGTGCACGGCGTGGGGCAGGAGCTGCTCGTGTCGCTCCTGGCCACGCTGAAGCTGGGGGGCTGCTTCACGCTCCTGCCGCCCATGGGCCCGCGCGCCATGGCCACGCGGCTGGAGTCCCTGACTCCGGACTTCATCGCCGCGGAGCCCCACCAGCTCCCGCTCCTCAAGGGCCACGAGCAGCTGCTGCTCAAGAGCCAGGGGAGGGGAGCGCCGGGCTTCACGTCGCACACGTACAAGCCCTCGGATGTGGTGGGGCTGCTCTTCTCGCCGCTGGTGGATCCGCCGCACACGCCCGTGCCCCTCACCGCGGAGAACGCGTGGAAGGGCGCCATTGGCGACGGGATGCTCACCTTCGGCCTGTCGCCGGGGGACCTCCTCGCGGCGCCGGACTTCCCGGTGCTCCAGCACCTGCCCGCGCTCCTCTTCGCCACGCTCCTGCGCGGCGCCACCTACCTGCACCTGGAGATGGCGGACCTGGCGCTCAACCCGGCCCCGCTCCTGGAGCACCCGCTGCGCGCCCTGGGCGTCACGCCGAAGCTGCGCGATCTGCTCGTGCGCCACCGCGCCTCCCTGCGCAACGTGCAGCACTGGTTCCGCAGCCCGGAGGAGCCCTTCGACGCCCAGGCGTGGCGCGCGTGGGTGAAGCAGTGCGGCCTCCAGGCCGTGCCGTCCTCCAACATCCTCATCGACGCGTCCGCTGGCGGCGCGGTGCTGGCCTCGTCGCGCGGCGTGAGCGAGGCGACCACCGACGTGCACACGGACGTCTTCCCCGTCCCGGGCCGCGCGTGGACGCTGAAGGATCCGAACCAGAGCGGGCAGGGCGCTCCCACGGACGTGGGTGTCTTCACGCTCCTGCCGGACAAGGAATACCCGCCGGGCCACGTCCTGCTCGCGCGGATCCGCCAGCGCTACCACTACGCGGGCACGCTGGGCTTCCGGCACGACGGCCGCACCTACTCCGCGAAGGAGGTCACCGCCGCGCTGGAGGGCCTGCCGTTCCTCGCGGGCACCAGCGTGGTGCCGGTGTCCACCGGCGGCCTGGCCAGCCACTCCCGCTTCCTCCTCCTGGCCTTCACGGGGGCCACGCCTGCTCCCTCGTCCGGCGAGCAGGAGATAAACCGACGCATCGAAATGTTGCTGGGCGGGGATTTCCTGCCCGACCGGATCGAGTTCTTCCCGCTCTTTCCCCACCGGGTGAAGGGCGCGGTCGACGACGCATGGTGCGCCTCGCAGTTCTTCACCGGCGCGCTACACAAGAAGGCGAAGGACCCGATGTTCCAGGCCCTCACCGCCCTGCGGGGACGAGTGCTGGAAAGCTCCGCGGCTTCGGGCGAAGATGATCCGTCGCCAGCGCGCTGAAAAAGGAACGGCACATGGGTGCTCAGGTCGTGATGGGAGCGATGCTCCAATGCAGCTTCGGGATGGCGCCCTCGTCGCTGATGGTGCTGCCCGTGAACCGGATCATGGCCACCACGCCCGCGGCGAACATCATGGACAACAAGCCGTTCATGAACATCCTGCCCTTCGGCATGTGCCAGTCCCTGGCCAACCCCATGGTGGCGGCGGCGACCGCGGCGGCCCTCGGCGTCCTCACCCCCATGCCCTGCATCCCCGCCACCGCGGCCCCCTGGGTGCCCGGGTGCCCCAAGGTGCTCATCGGCAACATGCCGGCGCTGGAGAGCAACTCCAAGTGCATGTGCAGCTACGGCGGCGTCATCCAGGTCGTCTCCCCCGGACAGATGGTGGCCATCGATGGGTAGCCCCGCGCAGGTGTTGGAGGCCGTCGACTTCACGCTGCTCGACGTGGAGTTCACCACCGCCCCCGTGCCGCTCGACGAGTCCGAGGGCCCGGATCCGCGCCTGGAGGCCATCACCGGCTTCGTCGCCAAGAGCGAGTACGCGAACGCCGCCCGTGCCGCCGAGGGGCTCCTGCGCCAGGGAGTGCGCGACGTGCGCGTGGTGGGGCCGTACCTCTTCGGCCACTTCTTCGCGGAGGGCATGAAGGCGCTGCCCGTCCTGTTCCGTTCCCTCAAGCGCACGCTGACGGAGAACTGGGACTTCTTCGGCCCGATGGAGAAGAAGCTCGTCTTCGCGGACACCGGCCTGCGCTGGCTGCTGAAGATGATGGGCAAGCACCTGGAACACCACTCGCGCCTCAAGGACGCCCAGTGGCAGGCCTGGACCGCGCCCGGCAATCGCGAGCCCATCGAGGAAGCCCTGACCCTCGGGGATCCACTCATCGCCGCGCTCGCCATCCTGCAGAAGCCCGCGTGCATGGACGCCATGCGCTCGCTGCTGGGCGCGCTGCGCTCCCACGCCCAGGGCGTGCCCTTCCTACCCCCGCCGGATGAGCCCCAGTCCGAGGCCCCGGAGCCCGAGCTCGCCGCCGCTCCGGACGACGACGAGGAAGAGGACGACGAAGGGGAGGAGGAAGAGGAGGTCCGCCCCGTGCGCCGCAAGAAGGCCGCACGCCAGGAGGAACAGGACTCCGGCCCCAGCGTGCCCATGTCTCCCGCGCTCGCGCTGCTGGTCCGCAAGCTGTCTGCCTTTGAGGCGCTGGTGGAGAAAGAGGACTACTCCAAGGCGAGCGTCATCGCCGTGGACGTGCTCGCCACCGTGGAGCGCTTCGACCCGCGCGTGTTCCTGCCGCAGCTCTTCTCCGGCTTCTTCAATGGACTGGCGCAGCACGCGGAAGCCATTGAACCCATGCTGCACAACACGGAGACGCTGTCCTTCCGCGCCATGGATCAGCTCTACCGCGTGGACCTGGACGCGTTCCTCGTCGCGCAAGCGCGCCAGCCGCGCGGCGGCGGCTCGGAATACGACGAATAGCCCCCATGGCCCTGGAGCGCGAACAGCCGAACCGCAAGCTCACCGTCGAGGAGCGCATCAGCGAGCGCATCCGCAGCTTCGACGTGCCGGCCCTCCTGGATCTGCTCGCCAAGGAAGGCTACGGCGAGGCGGAGGTGGAGTTCCGCAGCCACCGCAGCACCGTGCACCAACCGCACCTGGTGCACGCCATTGAATTCACCCGCCACCCGCGCAAGCGCGTGGTGATCACCGTCAACCTGGGCCTGCTCAGTCTCCAGACGCCGCTGCCATCCTTCCTCTTCCAGGCCATGGATCGCCTGGAGCAGGACACGATGGCTGACTTCCTGGGTTACTTCGACCACCTGTTGCTGCGGACCCGGTTCGCGGGCCAGTTTCCTGATCGCGACGAATCCCTGCTGCCCGGCTGGGAGCACTCCACCGCGCACCGGCTGCGCCTGCTTCGCCTCGCGTGCCCCAGCAGCCTGCACTGGCTTTTCGCCAAGGTCTTCCCGGAGGCGGAGGTGGTGGTGCGCCGAGAGACTCGCCGCCAGCGCATCGAAGCCAAGGGCATCCGCCTGGGCGCCGCGGCGCTCGGAGACGGCAGCGCGGTGGGCGGCTTCGCCACCGTCCCCACGGGCGGGGTGGAGGTGCGGCTGTTCCTCAACGAGCCGCACTCCGGCACCGGCACCCCCTGGGCCGTGGAGGCACGCAGGCGCCTCAACGCCCGCATCCTTCCGAGCCTCGCGGAGACCCCGCTCGTGCTCGCCGTCATCCTGTGCCTGCGTGATCAGAGCAGCTACGCCCGGCTCATCGACGGAAGTCATCTGGGCTACGAACCGCTGGTAGGCGGTCCGGAGCAAACCCAGGAGGTCCTCCTGTTCACGGGGGACACCGCTCAACTGCGATCATCGGAACCTCGGTAGACCTGTCATGTCGGCTGGTTGACGGGAATTCCTGATCGCGCCTAGGCTGTAAATGTTCACTCGGCAGGGCGTACTCCCGGGGCGGCTCCAGTAGGACGGGGGGAATAAAGCGCTCTGCGATTGTCAGGGAGTCACCGTGGCCATTCAGGACCAGCTTCCCAAATCCCGCATCACCCTCACGTACCGGACCACCATCAACGGCGAGCAGGAGACGGTGAACCTGCCGTTGCGCCTCCTGGTCATGGGCGACTACTCGCTGGGGACCTCCGAGGACCGCAAGACGGACCTGGAGACGCGCAAGCTGCGCTCCGTGGACGGCCGCAACCTGGACGAGTTGATGAAGGACATGAAGATGTCCGCCAACTTCCAGGTCGCCAACCGCATCAACCCGGACGTGGAGGAGGAGCTGAACGTCACGCTCCCCATCGACCGGATGAAGTCCTTCCACCCGGATGAGATCGTCAAGCACGTGCCGAAGCTCAAGGCGCTGCTGCTCCTGAAGACGCTCCTCGTGGAGATGCAGTCGAACATCGACAACCGCAAGGACCTGCGCCGCGAGCTCTACGAGCTGTTCTCCAAGCCGGATGCGCTCAAGGAGCTGCTCAACGAGCTGAAGGGCTACGAGACCATGCGCCTGCCCGCCGGAGAGACGGCGAAGACGGACGCGCCCGCCGCCGGTGCCGCCGCCGCCGCTGGCAAGCCCGCCGGGGGTGCCGCCGCCGCCACGGCCGCGGTCGCCGCCACCGTCGCCGCGGGCGCCAAGCCCCCGGCCGCTTCCTGATCCGCCTTCCCAACCCCTTCGACTTCTAAAAGGACTCCGCCATGGCTGAGACCACCTACCTGAAGCGCCTGTTCACCAGCGTCCGGCTCGATCCGCCCCAGGAATCGGCGCCGATGATCACCACCAACTTCGCGCCCGCCGGCGACGAGCAGCAGGTCACCCTGGAGAGCCGCTTCCTCTCCAGCGTCGCCGCGCTGCTGCAGAACGTGGCCCCCGTGGAGGGCCCGGACAACACCGCCCGCTTCGACAAGGGCCAGGTGCTGGACGTCATCAGCCGCATCGATCGCATGATCGACGTGCAGATGAACGAGATCCTCCACAACGACACCTTCCAGAAGCTGGAGTCCACGTGGCGCGGCCTGGAGGACCTGGTCGACCACACCAACTTCAAGGCCAACATCGCCATCGACATCCTGGACGTCGCCAAGGATGAGCTGGCGGAGGACTTCGAGAACAACTCCAGCAACATCTTCGCCGGAGCGCTGTTCGACAAGGTCTACATCCAGGAGTACGACCAGTACGGTGGCCGTCCCTTCGGCGCCATCGTCGGCCTGTACGACTTCTCCTCGTCGCCCGCGGACCTCACCTGGCTGCAGCGCATGGCCAAGGTCTCCAACGCCGCGCACGCGCCGTTCATCTCCGCCGTGAACCACAAGTTCTTCGGCTGCGAGACCATCGAGGAGATGGAGGCCATCAAGAACCTGGAGGGCGTGCTCGCCCACCCGCGGTTCGGCCGCTGGAACGCGTTCCGCGACACGGAGGAGGCCGCGTACGTGGGCCTGACCTTCCCGCGCTACGTGCTGCGCCTGCCCTGGCACCCGGACAAGAACCCCTGCGACGTCCTCAACTTCACCGAGACGGCGCGCGGCGACTCCGACAAGTACCTGTGGGGCAACTCCGCCATCCTGCTCGCGCGCAACATGGTGAAGGCGTTCGAGATCAGCGGCTGGTGCCAGTCCATCCGCGGCCCCAAGGGCGGTGGCCTCATCTCCGGCCTGCCCGTGGACACCTTCTCCCTGCGCGGCCAGGAGGAGATCAAGGCCCCGGTGGAGATCGCCATCCCGGACTACCGCGAGTACGAGTTCGCGAGAAGCGGCTTCATCCCGCTCGTGTACCGCAAGGGTTCCAGCGACGCGACGTTCTTCAGCACCCAGTCCGCCAAGGTCTCCAAGACGTTCAAGGACCCCAAGGACTCGGAGAACTCGCAGCTCGTCACGAACCTGGCCTACACGTTCTCCATCACGCGTCTGGCGCACTACGTGAAGTGCATCATGCGCGACAACATCGGCAACACGGCGGACGCGCCCTACATCCAGCGCCAGCTGGACTCGTGGCTGTCCAACTACGTCACGACCGTGGCCAACCCGGACGACCTCACCGTGCGCCGCTTCCCGTTCAAGGCGAGCAGCGTGGCGGTGTTCCCGCGTCCCGGTGAGATCGGCTGGTACGACTGCAAGCTGGCCGTGCTCCCGCACATCCAGTTCGAAGGCCTCAACGTGGAGCTGATGCTCGAGTCGCGGCTCGGTTAAGCCGCATCCCACCTGGGGCAGGTGAGTGCCTGCCCCGCTTACCCTGGAGTGACAGATGCCCCAGTTTTCGCGGAACCTGGACGTGTATCAGGGCTTCAACTTCAAGAAGGACAAGCAGTCCCCCGTGGGCTACATCACCGCCATCACCATTGGCGGTCAGGCCCTGGCGCCGGATCAGGAGACCATCAAGGATCCTGAGAACCCGGACGCGGCCATCGGCGACAAGGTCGTCGCGGTGCTCAACCACTACCTGTGGGAGACGGGCGTGACGGACGCCATGTACTTCTCCGGCCAGGTGTCGGTGGCGAATAAGCAGAAGGTGGCGGAGATGCTGCTGGGCAACTTCAGCAACATTGAAGTCAACTTCAAGTACGTCATCTACGAGTACGACCCCATCGGGAAGAAGTACTTCAAGTCCAACTTCCTGGACGCGGAGATGAAGGGCCTGCTCGAGAAGAACGGCGACGACCTGAACATGTCCGTCGCGGACAACGAGTCGCGCGAGGTCCAGTCTCCCAAGAACTTCACGTTCCAGATTGGCATCAAGCCGCAGGCAGCCGAGCAGTCGCTGAACCTGGCGACCTCGTCCGCCAAGAAGATCGCGAAGAAGTGGGGCATCACCGAAGCGGCCGCCAAGTAGCGTTGGCCGCGGTCTGAGTCTAAACCGGGCTGGGAGCAGGTCTCGCTCCCGGCCTGGGTCAGGCGGGTGGAAGGAAAGAACGGCGTATGCAGCGGTACAAGCTCGCACGGGTCCGCTGGCACGTAGGCCAGACGCTTCTTCCGGAGCATTTCGTCGCGCAGGAGGACGCGCTGGACGCGGAGATCCGCCTCCATGCCACCCTGTCCGGCCTGCCGTCGTACGGCATCGCGAACATGGCCTGGAACGAGTCGCTCCTCCAGAGCGGCAGCCTGTCCATCTCCGCGCTCACCGTCGTCACCAAGGCCGGGGACCTGATGGACGTCCCGGGCAACTCCGTCATCGCGCCGCTGTCGCTGGAAGCCGTCGGCAAGACGGAGTTCATCGTCTACCTGCACGTGCTGAAGGAGACCGTCAGCGCGGAGGGCATCCGCCTGTACGCGGATGATCCGCCGGTCATCCAGCGCGTGCTGCACAAGCTGCAACTGTCCACGGAGCCGGTGCTGGACGGGACCGTCGCGTCCCTGGGGCTGGCCGCCGTATCCCAGGACGAGGACGGCGCGTGGCACACGTCCGCGGACTGGGTGCCCGCGCTCCTGCTCGTGGGGCCCAACCCCTTCCTGGAGAAGCTGCTCTCCACGCTGGATGATCTGCTGGATCAGGTGCGCCAGCAGCTGCTCACCAACATCTCGGACACGTACCTGCGCACGGACCGGCTCACCAACGCGCGCCGGGCGCTCTTTGAAGTGCAGCGGCTGATCGCGCTGCGCCGGGACATGTTCCGGCAGGTGTACGTGCACCCGTACCACCTGTTCGACGCGCTTCGCCGGCTGTACTTCGAGGCGTGCTGCTACCTGGAGATGCTCCCGGACGAGCAGATGCCGGTGTACCAGCACGAGGGGCTGAACGAGGCCCTGGGCGGGTGGATCCGCCTGCTCCAGCGCAGCTTCCAGCCCGAGGCCACGCGCTCCACGCACAAGGCCTTCCAGGCGAAGGAAGGGCAGTACCAGATGACGCCGCTGCCGCCGGAGATCCGCTCCGCCAGCGAGGCCTACCTCCTGGTGCAGCGCACCCAGCCCGGGGAGCGCACGCCGCTGGACGGCGTGAAGCTGGCCAGCCCCACGAGGCTGCCGCTGGTGCGCAGGCAGGCCCTGAAGGGCGTGCCCTTCAAGCACGTGCCGTATCCGTCCTTCCCGCACGCGCTGGGGCCGGAGATTGACTGGTACCTGCTGAGCAACGGCGAGGAGTGGCAGCACGCGCTGCGCGAGGACGGCCTGGCCTTCTACGTGACGCCCGCGCTCCGGGGCGCCCAGACGTCGCTGTTCTGGCGGAGGAGCTAGACGCCATGGCGCGCGCACCGTTCCTGGACAAGTTCGCGACTCGCAGGGAGCGCACCAACTCGCGCGACAGCCTGGAGCACGTGATGCGCAACATCGAAGCCGTGCTCAACACGAAGAAGGGCTACGGCTTCTTCATGCATGACTTCGGGCTGGGCGGGTACACGGAGAAGCTGGGCACGCGCGAGCTGGTGGAGGCGCTCACCGCGGAGATCCAGCAGGAAGTCACCCAGCACGAGCCCCGGCTGGTGGGGCCGGAAGTGAAGCTGCGCGGACGCGACAGCTCGCTGTGGCTGTACTTCGACTGCAAGGGCACCTTCAACGGGCAGCCGTGTCACCTGTCGCTGTTGTTCCACTCCACCACCGGCCGGGTGCGCGTGCAGGCGGAGGACACCTGATGGCCTTCGCCGACCGCCTGGACCTGGGCCTGACGCTCACCATCGGCGGGACGGCGCACGCCATCCCCTCGGCGGACGTGCTCGCCTTCGAGTTGGACCTGCACGGCTGGGGGCACGAGGGGAGGGTGGAGTTCCGCGTGCTCGACGAGACGGGGCACGGCGGACAGAAGCAGGACAAGCTGCTGGCGGACTTCCTCAAGCCGGACCTGGTGGAGGTGGCGCTGGAGCTGAAGGCCGTGCACTCCGATACGGCGACGAAGCCCACCTTCACGTCGCTGAAGGTGAAGGGGCTGGTGCAGGACAAGTCCCTCACGGAGGAGGGCGTCGCCCAGGCCAAGGGCGCGGGCATCACCTACCGGCACTACACCGTGCGCTTCGTGGACCCCGCGCGGCTCCTGTGGAAGCAGCATTACCCGTGCGTGCTCTACACGCAGAAGACGCTCCAGGACGTGCTGGACGCGCACAAGGGCGACAAGATCACCCTGGCCAACGACTGGGACGCGCAGCTGGCCAAGACGCTGCCGCTCATCTTCCTGGGCCTGTCCCCGGAGTCCGGCGCCAGCTTCTACGACTTCGTCGTCTGGTTCGTGCACACGCGCAACGGCGTGCTGGCGTACGACTACACGGCGCAGGGCTATCAGCTGCGCGCGGCGAAGGACGCCAGCCCCACGCCCCTCACGCTGCGCGCGGCGGACGTGGACCGCGTGTCGGTGGTGTTCCCGGAGGTCGCGCGCCACGATGTGGCCATCCTCAACGCGGCCGCGGAGAGCCCCAAGAACCAGGCCATCACCAACGCCCAGGCCGTCACCGGCGTCCGTCAGGACGTGCTCCTGCGCACGGACATCGCGGACGACGTGCAGGCCCGCGCCACGCTGGAGACGGCGCGCCTCAAGGTGCGCGGCCTGGAGGTGGAGCTCACCTGGAATCGCTTCCCGGCGGTGGCCTTCGCCCCGGGCGCGCTGGTGAAGCTGCCGGACACCGCGGGGTGGACGGCGGCGGGCGTGCCCGTCACGCAGGACTTCCGGGTGCGCCGGATGCACCTGCGCGCGGATCCGCTGCCCGTGGAGGAGGGGGAGATCCCGGCGGGCGGGGAGGCGTCCGGGCCCGGAGGAGAGGAGCCCACGCGCCGGCCCAAGCCGGAGAGCCGCTATCTCATCTCCTTCACCACGCGGCTGGAGAAGAAGGCCGAACTGCACACGGACCTGCCGCCCTTCACCGCGCCGGTGTTCCCGCGCTTCGTGGAGGGGCTCATCGTCAGCGAAGTGGGCGAGAAGAAGGACGAGACCTGGCAGGCGTACACGGACGAGGCCACGTCGCTGGACAGCTACAAGGTGAAGCTGCCGCTCTTCGCCAACCAGATCATCCAGGTGCCCTTCAACGCGAACCTCCAGCCGGGGCACTTCTACTTCCCGGCCTACAAGGGCGCCCGGGTGCTGGTGGCGCTGGACTTCCTGCGCGCGTGGCTCAAGCGCAACCTGGACTGGCGAGCGGGCGCGCGCCTGCCCTCGGACGGACAGGGCGTGCACCTGCTCGTCGGCAAGACCACGACGAGCGGCACGTCCATGCGGCACTTCTACGAGGACAACAAGCCGCTGTGGCGCCTGCAGCGCACGAACGAGAGCGACACGGAGAAGGTCGAGCTCAAGGAAGGCAACCTGCTCATCCTGGTAAAGGAAGAGTCCGCCTGAGGCGGGAGGGACGATGGGAGCTTCAGGACCGGGAGCGGCAGGAACGCTGGTCTGCAAGATCGAACTGGACAAGAAGGGGGGCATCACCGTCCAGGTCGAAAACGGGGATGATCAGATCACCCAGACCATCGTGATGGACGGCACCAGCATCACCATCACGGTGAAGGGCCAGCAGGAGACGAGCACCATCGTGCAGAAGCAGGACAGCATCGTGGTGACGGTGAAGGACCTGACGTTCGACACCGACACCATCACGATGAAGTCCAAGGGCGTGTCCAAGTGGACCAGCCAGGACACGTTCACGGTGGAGAGCACCAAGGACATGACGCTCAAGACGAGCGCGAAGCTCACGCAGACGGCCACCAGCGACGCGAAGCTGTCCTCCAGCGCGAACGTGAACATCGAGGCCACGTCCAAGCTGGCCATGAAGGGCAACATGGGCGCGGAGATGGTCACGTCCGGCGGCGAGGCCAAGGTGGACGGCGTGACGCTGAAGCTCGCCGGCAAGTCGCAGGCGGAGATGTCCGGCGCGATGACCAAGGTGTCCGGCACCGGCAAGCTCGATTTGGAGAGCTCCGGCATGGCGAACCTGAAGGGCTCCATCACCAGCGTGGGCGGCACCCTGGTGAAGCTGGGCTGAAGACGACTGACTCACACATGGCAACGACAGACGTACGGCGGGAGAGCGGGCGGTGAAGGACTTCTCCGAGAAGATCTACCTGGATTTCCTGTCGGAGCTGGACGGGCTGGAGCGCTTCCGTCAGCGCTTCCAGGAGCGGCACCCGGCGGCTCCGTTGGATCGCGAGGACCCGGACGTGCGCCGCCTCATCGAGGCGATGGCGTTCTTCTCCGTCCAGACGCGGCACGCCACGCTGCACAACCTGCGCTCCACCTGGCGCCGGCTGTTCGCGGGCTTCTTCGACTTCCTCCTGGAGCCCGTGCCCGCCACCGCCATGGCGCAGGCCGTGCCCACGGAGAAGATGGTGGAGCCGGTGCTCCTCACCCGGGGCACGGAGCTGCGCCTGACGCCCGCGGAAGGGGTGGCGGGCTCCTTCCGGCTCCAGCGCGACCTGCGCGTGCTGCCCATCTTCCTCAAGGGCACGGACGTGGTGCCCCAGGTGCGCAGCGGCCACCGGCTGATCCTCCGCTTCGAGTCCCGCTTCGCGCGCAAGGACGCCATCGACGTGCTCAGCCTGCACGTGCGGCACCTGGACGACTACCGCTCGTCGCTGGCGGTGTTTCATGCGCTGCGCAAGCACGTGAAGCAGGTGAGCGTCGTCTACGACGAGGAGGCGGATGAGCACTCCGTGGGCAGCCCCTGCGAGGTGTCCTTCAACCGGGATCCGCCCGCGCCGGACGACAGCGGCCTCTACGCGCATCCGTTCCAGCGCCTGCGCGCGTTCTTCCAGTTCCCGGAGCAGCAGCTCTTCGTGCACGTGAAGGTGCCGCCGCCTCGTGGCAGCTCCTGGATGCGCTTCTGCATCTGCCTGGACCTGGACAAGGACTGGAACGTCGGCCGCTCGCTGCACCCGGACTTCTTCCAGCTCTTCACCGTGCCGGTGGTGAACCTCAAGGCGGAGCCCGCGCAGGTGGTGGTGGCGGACGGCACGCGCGCGGAGCACCCCATCATCAGCATGAGCGCGGGGCGCGAGTTCTCCCTGCACTCGGTGACGGGCGTCTTCGAGATGACCAAGGTGGGCCTGGCCCCGCTCAGGCCCGCGTTCCTGCCCGGCAAGGGCCCCAGCTACGAGGTGGACGAGACCTTCGACGAGAAGCTCGCGTCCCGGCAGAGCCTCATCGTGCGCATGCCGGAGGCCTTCACGGCGCCGCGAAAGATCGTCCTGGAGGCGCTGTGGCACCAGCCGCAGTTCTCCGCGCAGGCGGCGGGCAGGGTGGAGGTGTCCGTGCCGGGCCGTCACATCGAAGGCTTGAAATGGCAGACGGTGGGCAGCCTGCAGCCGCACCGCGACAGCGTGCTACGGGATGATGTCGAGGCGTTGACCCAATTCCTCGCGTGGAAGGCCAAGCCCACGCTGGGCCGCGACGAGGTGGTCGCCCTGCTGGGTCACCTGGGGACCCCCGCGGAGAGCCCGTTCCGCCGCGTCCTTCCCTGGCTCAAGGAGTTGAAGTTCAGTGTGGTGCCCGACAGCGCTCTCAAGGGTTCGGGGATCCGCCACGCTTACGAGGCCGTGATGGAGCCCTTCGACCAAAGCTTCGAGCCTGTCGTCATCTGCTTTCTTGAGCAGTTGAGGGACCTGCTTGATGCTTGGAACAACGAGGCGACTGTTGATCTCAAGGCCTCGGTGGCGGGATTGGGACCGCTACAGCTTCCAACATAGACAAACACACGCATGAAACTGGAGCATTGGAACGCACTCCTGGCCACGCAGCGTCGCGTGCGTCAGCTCCTCGACCGGGCACTGCCCGCCGAGCCCGCCCCGGGTGCGCGCCGGCCGCAGGGCAGGGTGGGGCCGGAGGCGCTGGGCCACCTGGAGCAGGCGCTGATGGTGGAGCTGGAGCGCCTGCGCGCCGCGTTCGGCGCGGACATGCGCCCGGACGAAGTGGAGGATCTGATCCGTCCCTTCGTCTACTTCCTCGATGAGTGGGTGCTGCGGCGGCTGGCGGACGCGGAGCAACATCTCTGGCCACTCCTGCAGCAGAATCTGTTTCAGGTTGATGCAGGCGGAGACCTCTTCTACGACTTCGTGGAAGAGAAGTTGCGTCGCAACGATACCCCCTCCATCGTCTTCGAGATGATCCGCTTCTGCCTGGCCGCGGGCTTCACGGGCCGCCTCGTGGGGCAGCCGGAGCGCATCCGCGAAATCAAGGACCGCATCTCGCAGCGCATCCCGCAGCCGGCGGCCATGGCGCCGTCCGCGCCGGTGGTGCCCGCGGCGGTGCCCACCGTCTATGACTTCCCGGTGCACTACTACGCCGTGACGGCGGCCATCGTGCTGGGGCTGCCCATCTTCCTGTGGTGGGTCTCCAATTGAGGCCCTTCCCGACACACGACGCACGGCCTCCCGCGCCGGCGCACAAGGCTCCACCCAAGACGCTCGCGCTGCTGGACGCGCTGGAGCAGCAGGTGGGCTCGGAGCTGGGGTCGCTGAAGGAGGGCGTGCAGCCGCTGCTGGACTCCGTGCGTGAGGGCCTGGTGGCGTTGGATCCACCGGGGGATGGAATGCTTCCGTCGCCGCAGGAGCAGGAGAAGCTGCGCGCGAAGCTGACGTCCACGCTGGAGGAGGCGGAGGATGTCCTCGAAGCGCTCCAGTTGGCCGTGAAGCCGGGCGGAAGGAGCGGCGGCTGACGTGGGCGCGATCCAGTCCATGCTGGCGGCATTGAAGGCCCACTGGGTGCTCGTGTTGGGCATCGTGGTGGTGCTCGCGGCCATTGGCGTGGGCGTGACGCTCTGGTGGCGCAAGCGGCAGCAGCGCGGCCCGTCGCTCGCGGGCGAGCAGAAGCCGCTCGGGTCCGGGCAACTGCTGGCCATCCGCAAGCAGTTCCTGGCGAAGCTGCCGTGGCGCTTCCGCGCGTCCGTGCGGGACTTCCCCACGCTGGTGGTGCTGGGCCCGGCGGGCAGCGGCAAGTCGGACCTCATCGAAGCGGAGGTGGACTGGGAGCGGCAGCAGCGCCAGTTCATGCCCAGCTACACGGACGACCCGCTCCTCAAGATGTTCCTGGGGCCGGAGGTCGTGGTGCAGGAGCTGGCCGCTCCCGTGCTGGAGGATGACTCACGCCACGCGCGGCGTGCGCTGCGCCGGCTGTGGAAGGCCACCTTCGGGCGCCGGCACGTGGGCCGGGCCGTCATCGTCCTGAAGGTCAACTGGCTGCTGGAGACGTCTCCGGACGAGGTGAAGCGCGTCACCCAGCTGCTGCGCGGCAAGGTCAATCTGTTGTCGGAGGTGTGCCAGTCGCCCGTGGAGACGCGGCTGGTCCTCACGCACATGGACACGCTGGACGGCTACGCGGACTTCGCGCAGCTGCTGCGCCAGAACGGCGTGCCGCTGGAACTGACGGTGCCGCCGCCCGGCAGGGAAGGGGAGCTGGGGGAAGCGCTCCAGCCCATGGAGAAGTACCTGGCGCTGGGGCTCACCTCGCTGGCGCCGGACGCGTTCGAGCGGCTGGCGGCCTTCTACTCGCGCGGCGGCGAGGCGTTCGCTGCGCTGGGACGCTTCGTGTCCACGCTGTTGGAGGGCGGCTCGCTGGCGTACCCGCTGAAGCTCCAGCGCGTGTACCTGTCCTCGGGAGGGGCGGATGCCCGGCCCACCGGGGCGCTGGCGGTGCAGGCGGATCAACCGGCGGAGCTGCTCGTCCGGGACTACCGCTGGACGCACCTGCGCCGGTGCGCGGCCATCCTCGCGGTGGGATGCCTGCCGGTGCTGCTGGCGTATGGGCACTTCTACCGGCTGCTCCTGCGCGCGCAGGACAAGCTGGACGCGTTCCAGGTGACGGTGCAGCGGCTGGAGGATCGCAACCAGAGCGTGTCCGGCTCCGTGGTGGAGTCCCAGACGACCGACGCGGTGAAGGCGATGGAGGACCTCTGGGGCGCCACGCGCTACTGGCCGCCCCTGGCCCACAGCTTCACCGACGAGTGGGAGGAGCTGCGGGCGCGGCTCGCGCGCAGCATCCGGATGTCCTACCTGAAGCCGATGCTGGAGAAGTGCCAGGACCAGTGCCGGCGCTGCCCGAGCCTGATTCCCGGCTGCCAGCCCGCGCCCGCGTTCGCCAGCCGGGGCACGCGCGCCACGCCGCTGATCCCGGCGCCCTCGGTGGATGACAGCTGCCACCTGGAGACGCTGTGCCGTCCGGAGCAGGTGCTCTACACGCTGGGCGTGCTGTACGCCTCGCGCAATGAGGCCCTGGGCCAGTTCGTGCTGCGCAGCGTGCAGGGGACGCACAAGAAGCAGCTGGGGTGGACGACGGAGGCCTTCGGGCTGAGCCTGGCCAGCACCGACCAGGAGCACAACTGGCTGGAGGCGATGGGCCTGGCGGAGCCGATGATCGCCAACTACGTCATCGCCAGCGACAAGCCCTTCGACGAGAACGTCCCCTGGACTCGCTGGCCCTTCGCCTGGCTGACGATGGATGGCCTGCTGGGCCCGTGGCGCGACCACTTCATGCAGCTGCAGGACACGCTGGCCGCGAAGGAGCTGGATCTGGCCCGGTGGCGCGCGCTGGCGGACGACCGTGAGCGCCTGCGCGCCTCGCTGGCGGAGAGCGCGCCGTACAGCTCCGCCCGCAAGGTGATGGACCTCATCAACGCGTCGGACGCGGAGCCGGACGCCAGCCAGCTGAAGGGCGTGGGCAGCCTGTTGGACTCGCTGGACTGGCTGCGCCAGAACCGCCAGACGCTGGAGGCCATCCTGCGCATGGAGGACGAAACGGACGCCGCCCTGCGCGCCGCCGCCCGCATGACGCCCGCGGAGCTGCTCACCCGCGCGGACGGCCTCTTCGCCCCCAGTGACGGCGACGCGCGCTACCAGGTGGAGGTCCTCCGGCGCGACTTCGTGTTCCGCCCCATGGACGTGTCGCGGCAGCTCCTGGACAAGACGCTGCGCTCGCTGAAGGAGACGGGCCGCACGCCGTTCAACGCGGATTCGTTCAACCCGCGCGCGGGCGAGACGACGTCGGAAGTGGCGACCGAAGGGGTGGGGGACGACGACACGGAGTTCACCAGCGGGACGCTCCCGGTGGTGGGCAAGGTGCTGGGCAAGGCCGCCTTCGAGGCGCAGCTGGCCCCGCTGGTGGACGAGTTCACGGAGCGGCTCGCCAAGTCCAGCCTGTCGCGCGAGGAGGCCGTGGAGCGCGCCACCTTCGTGCAGGGCAAGGTGCAGACCTTCGCGAAGCGCTACGGCCAGGACCTCTACGCGACCTACCGGGGCTACCGTTTCCGCACCACGCCGCGAGGTTCGCTGTCCAGCGACCTGTCCGTGCTGCTGCAGCCGTCGTCACCGCTGGAGGCGATGCTGCGCGACGTGGCCACCCGCGCCAGCGTGGGCCCGCTGGAGAGCGAGTACTACGCGCCCATGCGCGACGCGGTGGCGCCCTTCAAGCCGATCGTGCAGCTGATGACGCCGGACAAGAGCGGCGCGATCGTGGAGCTGGCGGCCTACACCACGCTGGTGTCGCAGCTGCAGCAGGAGCTGTCTGGCGCGAAGCCCGCGGCCGCGAAGCCCGCCGCGCCCAAGGACCCCGCGGCGCCTGGAGCCGCTGGCGCGACGGCGTCCTCGGCGGGGTCGCAGCTGGCGGAGATGCTGTCGCCGGTGGGGCGCGTGGCGCTGAGCATGCTGCTGGAGGAGGAGGACTCGTATCTGCGCCGGGTGGACGCGTGGCTGGATCAGCACGGCCTGGTGGGCGAGTTCCGTCAGCCGTTCCGCCAGCCCTTCATCGTCGTGCGCAACCGGGGCCGCGCGGAGCTGGAGCGCGTCATCGCGGAGCAGTGGACCTACCAGGCCCGCCGCACGCTGGACCCGCTGGTGAAGCGCTATCCGTTCAACCCCAGCGCGTCGCAGGAAGTGGATCCGGTGGAGCTGGAGGTGCTGCGCCGCAAGGACGGGGCCTTCTGGGGCTTCGTCACGCAAGTGCTGGCGCCGGTGGTGGAGGAGCGGGGGACGGACTGGTCGGTGCGCTATCCGCTGAAGTCCCGGCTGCTGCTGCCGCCGCGCATGCTCTCCGCGCTGGGCCAGCTGGGCCGCCTGTCGAAGCTCCTGTGGGACGACGAGGGCAAGGCCCGTCCCATCGCCATGCAGGTGCGGCCGCTGCCGCTGCCGACGGCGCCCACGCCGGACAGCTTCGTGACGCTGTCGTTCCTGAAGTGCGGCGGGGCGGCGTCATTCGGCTTCAACCAGCGGCCGGCGTGGGGTGATTTCCCCCTGAGCTGGTGGAGCCCGCAGCCGTCGTCCATCGGCGTGGAGCTGCGCTCGCCGCAGCGGGATGGAAAGCGCTACCGCTCCATGGAGATGTCCGAGTCGTCCTGGAACTGCTTCCGCCTGCTGGAGTCCGCGACGCTGACGGACCAGTCGAACGTGGTGTGGGTGCTGCCGGGTCGCGGGTTGGCGGCGAACGAGAAGGTGCTGGAGATCAGCTTCGGGTTGCGCGGCGAGCCTTGGGCGCCATTCCGTGGGGTGGTGCCATGAAGGACAGGGGCGTGAGGCTGGCGGCGGGTCTGGTGACAGCGGTGGTGGTGGGCAGCTGCGCGGCGCCCAGCCTGACGGTGAACGTCAACGCGCCCGCGGGCACCAACCAGGGCCGGCCGCTGTACATGCTCATCCGCACGGTGTCGAAGACGTCGATGACGGAGGGCTACGCGGACGTCGCGGCCAAGGTCATCAGCCCGGACGACTCCGTGCTCCAGACGGTGGTCATCTACCCGAGCCGCACGAAGCAGGTGAAGATTCCCCTGCCGCCGGAGCAGGCGGTGGCGGTGAGCTTCCTCTTCACCACGCCCAACGGCGCGTGGCAGGCGCTGCTGGATGTGCCGGTGCCCAAGACGGTGGACATCGAGCTGCAGGAGAGCCGCATCCGCACGGACCTGCAGAAGAGCCTGTCCGCCCAGGACTCCGCGCCGGCCCCGGTCGGCCCTCCGAAAGCCCCGGAAGCGCCCAAGGCGCCCGAGCCTCCGGTGACCCTGGCCTCGCCCAAGTAGAAGGACTCAGGACGCGAGCGCGTCCAACTGGGGCCCCAGCGCGTTGAGCGCGGACGTCACCCGGCCGTTCGCCGCCGTCACTGGCTTCGCGAAGGCGCCCCCCTGGAGCTGGGTGCCAATCGCGTCCAGAGGGGAGAGGAGCTGCGGCTTCTGCCCCGTGGCCTGGGTGGAGATGGAGTCCACCTGCGTCTGGGCGCCTGTCTTCAGGCCCTCCGCGCGCTGCTTGAAGGCCGCGAGCGCCGAGTCCGCCTGGGTGGCGAGCGACGTGTCCGCGCTCTTGCGAGCCTGCTCCAGCGACGTCAGCCCGGCCGCCACGGACGTCTTCGTGCCGCCCAGCTGCGAGTCCAGCCGGCCCTTGGCGGACGTCACCTGGCCCTCCGCGGAGTCCCTCGCCGTCTGCATGGCCTGCACCGCCGCGTCGATGCCGGAGCGCACCTGCGCGTCCAGGGCCTCCAGGCGCTGGGGCACCTGCGTGTCCAGCGGCGTCACCCGGGCGGCGACCTGCTGCTTCATGGTCTCAATCTGCTGCACGCCCTGGTCCTTCACGGTGCCAATCTGCGTGACGGCCGCAGCGACAATCTGGCCCACCTGCGCGGTGGCCTGCTCGATGCCCTGGAGGATGGACTGGGTGAGCGTGCCCATCTGCGTCACGGCCTGCGTCGTGGCCGCGTCAATCTGCGTCTGGGCCTGGGTCTGCACCGTCTCCACCTGCGACACGATGGTCTTCTGCACCGCCTGGAGCTGCGTGCCCACTTGAGAGGAGAGGGTGCCCAGCTGCGTGGTGATCTGCCCCACCACCTGGCTGATGCCCTGCACCGCGGGGTTCACCAGCGGCTTGGGCAGGTCCGCGGCCGGGATGGCGTCCAGGAGGCCCATGGCCCGCTCCAGCAGCGACTCCAGCGAGCCGACGATCTGCTGGAAGAGGGTCTGGAGCTGCTCGAGCATCTGCGGCAGCGCTTCGAACAGCGCCATCACCTGTTGCTTGAGGGCGCTGATGGTCGCGACCAGCGTGTCCAGCGTGGTGAAGGCCGCCTCCAGCGTGGCCTTCAGCGGCGCCTTGACGGTCTCCACCGCCGTGAGCGCGCCCTGCACCACGCTGTCGATGGTGCCGCTCACCGTCTTGATGGCGGTCTCCACCTGCTTCTGCACCTGCTCGATGAGCTTCTCCACCGCCGTGAGCTGCGCCGTGACGCTGGCGACCTGTCCGCCAATCGTCTTGCCCAGCGTGTCCAGCGCTCCGTCCGCCTGCGTCTTGCCCGCCGTCAGCGACGGGGCCACCTGGGTGTCCAGCGGATCCACGATGGCGGCCGCCGCCGCCGCCGCGGCCATCAGCTGATCCACCAGCGTCTTGCGCTGGCCCTCCAGCACGGACTGCTGTTGCTTGTGGGTTTCCTTCGCCGTGGTGCCCGCGTTGAGGATCTCCTGGTGCAGCGTCTTCAGCGCGCTCACGGGGTTCTTCACCGCGCCGTCCAGCGTGGAGGTGAGCTGGGTGCTCCGGCCCGTCGCCGCGTCGCGCGACGTGGTCAGCCGCACCAGCACCGCCGCCAACGCCGCCGTGAGGGTGGACCCCACGCCCGTGAGGTCCTGCGTGAGCTGCGAGCGCGTTTGATCAATCAGCGCGTAGCCCTGCGCGCGGCGGGCCTCCGTCTCCTCCTTGGAGCCCTTGCGCTTCGCGAGCTTCGCGTCGAAGGACTTCTTGTCCGCGTCGCACTTCTGGGCCACCTGCTGCTGGAGCGCGGTGAGCTGTCCCTGCGACGACTCCACGGACGACTTCGCCTGCGCCTCCATCCCCTGGCTCTTCGCCGTCGCTTCCTTCCCCAGTGACTCCGCCTGCGTGCGCGCCGTGGTGCTGGAGGCGGTCAGCGTCTGCTGGTGGCCCGCCACCTCCGTGGCCAGCGCGTCGAAGCGAGGGGAGGGGTCCGCCAGCGTCACCTTCGTCGCGTTCACCTGCGTGAGCAGCGCTCCCAGCGACGCGCTGATGGAGGGACGGAGTGCGGCGACCTGCTGCACGACGCCCTGGGCCAGGGTCTCCACTTCGCCCTTCGCGGTGGCGAGGCGCGGCGTGATGCCGGAGCCGAAGCCCTCCACGGTTGCCTTGTGCTTCGCCACGGTGGCGCGCAGTTCGTTCATTTCAGCCCCGCGAGCGCGGCCTTGGCTTCAGCGGCTGCGCCGGAGAGCGCGCCCGTCTGGCCATCCACGCCGTTGAGCGCGCCAGTGAGTTTGGCGCGGGATTCAGCGGCCTTGCCCTTCACCTGGGCCTCCGCGGCGGAGAGGGCCGCGCCCGTCTCCTCCGTCGCCGCGTTCAACTTGGAGTTCACCGCCGCCGAGGACTCCTTGTACGCCGCCGTCGCGTCGCTCACCGCGCCGTCCACGCCCGCGGTGAGATCGCCCTTCGCCGTCTCCACCTGCGGCGTCACGTCGTACGTGGGCGTGGTGGCGGCGCCGCCGGGGTTCTCCTTCGTCTGGATGAGCAGGTGCCCTTCCGACAGGCGGATGATCTCCGTGTCGTTGGAGTTCACCCGCCCCAGGTTCCACACCGGCTTGTTGTCCTTGAAGTCGTGCGTGAGCGCCGTCTGGTTCGCGCCGTTCTTGCCGAAGAGGATCTGATCGCCCTGGCTGTCCTGGGGCATGCGCACGCCTTCGCCCCAGTCCAGGAAGCGGTGCAGCGCCGCGTGGTCGAAGTGCAGCGCCACCAGCACCCGCTCGTTCTTGTACGGCGGGAAGTAGAACTCCCCCGGGAACTCACCGGGCTCCGCCGGCACGCTCACCGTCTTGTTCCACAGGGGAATGGCCACCCGGTAGTTCGTCACGGACGTCTTCTGATCATCCACCTGCAGGTAGATGCGGTCCGTGGCCTCGCCGCCGGGGCTGTGCATCTTGCCCTCGACGTAGATGGGGTAGCGGGGCGGCCGGTACGCGGGCAGCTCCGGCACCGGATCCGACTTCTGCTCCAGCAGCACGGACAGGGAGACCGTGTAGCCCTGCATCGTCTCCTGCTGCCCGTCATGCGGACCGGCCTGGAGCCCCACTCCGTCGAAGGCCAGCTCCGCGACGCGATGGTCTTCCCCCAGGCCCGTGAGGTCCGGGCTCCACCGCCCGCCGTCCAGCTTGATCAACGCCCCCGGGTGCAGCGCGATGGGCGGCACGTCGGAGAACGTCAGCCGCAGCCGCCGCTTGCGCACGCGCAGGCGCCCCTTCTCCACGGACTGACGCTGCTCCGCCTCCGTCGCGATGGGCGTGCGCACCAGCATGTCGTGCTGGATGCCCGCCACCGACTGGGACTGCTCCAGCGCCACCGTGGTTGCCCCGGCCCCGAAGCCGTTGAGCACCCGCGTGCTGTGCCGGATGACGGGCGGCATCTCCACGTCCACGCGCGACACGTGCTTGCGACTGAGTCCGGTGACGGTGCCCGTGGCCAGCTTCTTCGCGGAGAAGGTGTACGTGTCCTTGGGGCTGTCGTAGGTGAGCACGCCGCCGCGCGTGTCCACGAACCAGAGGACGAAGTCGTAGAAGCTCGCGGCCGCGTGGTCGTCCCCGATGCCCAGGCACACCACGGCCTGCTTCGCCTCCAGCGCGTCCCAGTCGTAGGTGAGCAGCAGGCCGCCGGGCTTGTGCGCGTCCAGCAGGTCCGACAGCTTCTTCGCCGTGTGCAGCTCCACCGGGCGGTGCTGCTTCCAGAGCACGCGCGCGGGGTCCTCGAAGAGGACCGTGTACTGGCGGAAGGCCACCGCCACGCTGTCCTTGTTGCCGTGCGCGGTGCCGCTGACGCGCTTCTCCGTGACGATGCCTTGCACCACCAGCGGCGTGGGCGGCGGGTTGAAGACGCCGGACAGCGCCAGCCGCACCCGCACCAGGTCCGGCTTGCTGAACGCGGTGAACAGCGCCGCGTCCGCCTTCTCCAGCGAGGTCCAGAACGTCAGCTCGCAGCTGAAGCCCGTGGGCGTCATCCGCAGCGAGAAGTCCCGCACCTGCCCACCGGGAATGGCGAAGGCCTGCTCGCCCGCGGTGACGGTGAGCTCCAGCTTCAGCTTTTCGGAGAAGAGGAGCGTCATGCTGTTTTCACCGTGCCTTTGCCTGGACCTCTTCGCGGGTCAACGCGCCCCGGGCCTCCAGCGCGTCCATCATCGCGCGCATCACGCGCGCCTGCTGCGCCACCATGCGCTCCAGGTCCGCCACCTGCTGCGTGAGCGCCTCCACCTTCGACGCCAGCTCCACGTCGCGCACCACCGGCGGCGGGGTGGGGGGG
>NZ_RAWQ01000005.1:0-113540 GCF_003668965.1 Corallococcus sp. AB030 | reverse complement strand
AACCCCGACTCCCCCGCCCTTCAACCGCGCACAAGCCCTACTGCAAGGGCGCGGCCAACGTGTCCTGGCCAGGGTGTTCCCTCGGCGGAAGTCGCGGGGAGCCCGTCACAAGGGTGGGGTTGCTGTTCGTCGGCCGGTAATTCCTGCCGACCTCGGGGAGGAGGGCCGGTAAAGAAAGACGCCCGCGCGGGGCTCCCCGGCGGGCGTCGATGTATGTGTTATCTGTTGGACGGGATAAGGCCTACAGCACCTTCACCGGCACTTCCTTGAGCACCTGGTCGCCGCGCATGACGGTCACGGTCCACGCGCCGGCCTTGGGCAGCCGCACGCCGGTCCACTGACGCGCGCGCCAGCCCTCGCCCTTCACCTTCACGTCCTTCGTCTCGCGCACGGTGGCGCCCTGCTTCACCTGCACCGTGATGTCCTCGATGGAGTCGCCCTGGGGCACCAGGTAGCTCTGCCACAGCATCACGGTGGTGTTCGCCTTGACGCCCTCGGGGCCCACCTCGGCGGTGCACTCGTACTTGTTGGGGCCGTCCTTGGCCACCTCCGTGCAGAGCTTGGCCTCCACCAGCACGGGACCCTGGCCCTGGCCCTTGTAGAAGTAGTTCCAGGTGTCGCGCACCGCGTCCGCGCTGGGGGCCTTCACCGACTCCGCCGCCGGCGCCGCCGCCTCCTGCGCTCCGGCCACCGCCGCCACACCCAGCACCGCGCACAGCACGCTTCCGTTGATCAGGCTCTTCATGTCTTGGGGTCCCCTCGTTGATGTTGGAGGCGGCCGGCCCACGTCCGGCCCCTTGGTGTGCCTGTCTACCATGAAACATCCCGCATCATTCCCCGAGTCCAGGATTCCAGGGTTTCGCACCGGGGACGCCGCGCCGCGCTACCCGAACAGGAAGAAGCCGAGCGTCACCAGCGGCAGGTACGCGAGGAAGGCCACCAGCAGGAAGCCGAGGATGTCCTTGAACTCCAACCGCGCCACGGCCAGGAGCGGCAGCGCCCAGAAGGGCTGGATGAGGTCGGTGGCCATGTCGCCCCACGCGTACGCCAGCACCACCTTCTCCGGCGCCACGCCCAACCGTCCCGCAGCGTCCAGCAGGTAGGGCGCTTCAATGGCCCACTTGGAACCTCCAGAAGGCACGAAGTAGTTCACCACGCCGCTGTACAGATACACGATGGCCGGGAACGTCTGCTGCGTGGACAGCGACACGAAGAGCTCCCCGATGCGGTCCGTGAGCCCCGTGGCCTTGAAGATGCCGTAGATGCCCGCGTACAGCGGGAACTGGAGCACGATGCCGTGCAGCACGCTCGCGGCCTCCTCGCTCGCCTTGAGCAGCCGCGCGGGCGTGCCATGCAGCAGCACCGCCAACGTGAGGAAGGTGAAGTTCACCACGTTGAGGTTGAGCGCCTTCCATCCGCCGTTCAGCCACAGGTGCCGCGCGAACCACGCCAGGCCCAGCACCCCGAAGACGGTGTTGAGCAGCCACGCGTGGTCCAGCCACTCCGCGGGGCTCAAGCGCCCTTTGGGCTTCTCCGGCGGAACGAAGTCTCCCAGCTTCTCCAGCACCGCGGGCTCCACGCGCACGGTGCGCTCGGGAGACGGATGCAGCGCCCACGCCAGCGCCGTGAGCAGCGCCACCGCAGCCAGCGTGAGGCAAACGTTGAAGGCGGAGAACAGCGTCCGGTCGATGGGGATGATCCCCAGCTGCTTCTCCAGGAAGTGCCCCGGCGTCGCCACCAGCAGCGGCGCGGAGGCGGACAGGCCCGCGTGCCACGTGGCGCCCAGGCCGAAGTAGGCGCAGGCCACCAGCAGCCGGTAGTCCACGTCCGGACGCCTGCGCGCGATGAAGCGCACCAGCATGGCGCTGGCGACGAGCGACAGGCCCCAGTTGAAATACGCGAGCGCCATGGACACCGCCGCCATCAGCGCGGTGGCGCTCCGGGGGCTCTTCGGCAGGCTGGCCACCTTCTCCAGCAGCGCCTTCACCGGCGCGGTGAGCGCGAGCAGGTAGCCGGTGAACATCACCAGCGCCATCTGCATGGAGAAGGTGAGCAGCTCCCAGAAGCCTCCGCCCCACGCGTCCAGCACCACCGGCGGCGAGGCGCCCACCCAGCCCATGGCCAGCGCCATGGTGAGCAGGGTGAGCAGCACCGCGATGGCGAAGGCGCTGGGGACGAAGCGCGCGGAGAAGCGGCCCAGGCCTTCGGCGAACCGGACGAGGGTTTCCACGGTGGGGGCTCCAGGGGGCAAGGGGCCCCGGCGCGAATCTCCCAGGGCGACACCCCGGGTTTTACGGTATGAGCGGTCGCCATGTCCCCTAGCGAGCAGCACCCTCCCGTCTTCGAGCGCATCGCGACAGGCGTTCCCGGACTGGATCCCATCCTGGGCGGTGGCCTGGTGGCCTCAGGCGTCTACATCGTGGTGGGGGAGCCCGGCGCGGGGAAGACCATCTTCGCCAACCAGCTGTGCTACTCGCAGGCGCAACAGGGCACGCGCTGTCTGTACGTGACGCTGCTGGCCGAATCGCACTCGCGCATGCTGGCGAACCTGCGCAGCATGGCGTTCTTCGACGCGTCCCAGCTGCCCCAGCGCATCTACTACGTCAGCGGCTTCCGCATGCTGGAGGAGCAGGGGCTGCCGGGCCTGCTGGAGCTCCTGCGCCGGGAGATGCGCAACCACGGCGCGGGCATCCTGGTGCTGGACGGTCTGGTGCAGGCGCAGGAGGCCGCGGGCAGCAGCCGCGACTTCAAGAAGTTCATCCACGAGCTCCAGGTGTCCGCCGGCCTGTCCCGCTTCACCGCGCTCCTGCTCACGAGCAGCGTGGGCCCCACCGTGCACCCGGAATACACCATGGTGGACGGCATCCTGGAGCTGCGCGAGCGCACGGCGGCCATGCGTTCGTGGCGTGAACTGCAGGTGCGCAAGTTCCGCGGCAGTGCCAGCCTCAATGGCTCGCACCACTTCCGCATCTCCGAGTCGGGCCTGGAGGTGTTCCCCCGCCTGGAGACGATGGTCAGCCGCTCGCAGCCGCCGGACTGGGGCACGCAGCGCGTGCGCTTCGGCGTGCCCACGCTGGACGCCATGATTCCGGAGGGCTTCGCCGCGGCGTCCACCACGCTGGTGATGGGGCCCCCGGGCTGCGGCAAGACGATCCTCGGCGTGAGCCACCTGGCGGAAGGGCTGCGCCTGGGCGAGCCCTGCTTGATGGTGAGCTTCTACGAGGGGCCGGACCGGCTGATGCACAAGGCGGCCAACGTGGGGCTGTCGCTGGGCACCGCGGTGAAGGACGGCCGGCTGGTGCTCCAGTGGAACATGCCCGCCGAGTGCAACCTGGACCTGGTGGCGCACACGCTGATGGAGGACGTGCGCAGGCGCGGCGTGAAGCGCCTGTTCGTGGACGGCCTGAGCGCCATGGTGGAGACCACCCACGAACCGGCGCGCATCAGCCCCTTCTTCGCCGCGCTCACGCAGGAATTGCGACGCCACGGGGTGACGACCGTCTTCACGCTGGAGACGCCGCGCCTCTTCGGCCCGGACATGGATGTTCCCCTGGGGACCGGCCTGTCCGGCGTGGCGGAGAACCTGCTGTTCATGCGCCACCTGGAGCTCAATGGCCGCCTGAGGCGGTTGCTGTCCATCTTCAAGCTGCGGGACGCGGACTACGACCCGACGCTGCGCGAGTTCCTCATCACCTCCCAGGGAATCGAGATCCAGCCGCCGTTCCAGCCTTCGCCCGAGTTGCTGCTCACCGGCATCGCTCGCTTCCCGGGCAACCACTCCTGACCCCCAGAGGCTCCGTGGTTCCCGCGACCGAGACCGTGCTGGTGGTGGACGACGAACAGGGCATCCTGGAGGCGCTCGCGGACCTTCTGAGGGAGGAGGGCTACCGCGTGCTCACGGCGTCCCATGGCCGCGAGGCCCTGGAGCGCCTGGCGGAGGTGAAGCCGGACCTGGTGCTGACGGATTGGATGATGCCCGTGCTGGACGGCCCCGCGCTCATCGCGCGCATCCAGCAGGACCCGACGCTGCGCCAGATTCCCGTGCTGGGCATGAGCGCCGTGGACGTCAGCGGCCTCAAGCGCCTGCACCCGGGCATGGAGTTCCTCCAGAAGCCGTTCGACATCCGCGCCCTGATGAAGATGGTCCGCAGGGCCCTGGACGCGAACCCTCGCGTCCTGGGAGGGTGACGCGAAAGCCCGCGCGCCCGGAGGGTCCGCCATGTTCCACCTGCTCAAGCTGGGTCCGGTGCCCCTCTCCGTGGGCACCACCGGCGTCTACCTGCGCATCGGTGACTCGGGCGACCCGTCCGCTCCCGTCTTCGAACAGACGGACCTCTCTGGCGTGCGCGCCCTCATCGCCGGCCTGGAGCCCTCCCAGGTGTCGTGCGAGCCCGCCCTGGCGGAAGCCGCCGAGGCGCTGGGCCTGTCCGTGGCGCCGCCGTCCCTGGCGGCGCTCTCCGCCCGGGCGGCCATCGCCACCTTCCTCGCGTGGGGCCAGATGGGCGTGTCCGGGCTGGGCAGCGACAAGGCGCTGCTCTTCGTCCAGGCCGCCACCGAGTTCTGGGACGCGAAGCCCTGGACGCACTGGGATGACAGCCAGGCCTTCACCGTGGACGTGACGGGCGCGCACGAGCACACCTACGAGGGCTGCGTCTTCCACGGCGACGACGACGGTCCCTCGGGCCTGGCCCTCTACCTGTCCCCTGGCTCCCTGGGGCGGCTCTTGGAACTCCAGGTGCACGGCGCCGACAAGGAGGCGCAGTCCCTGCCCGCCATCACCGTGTCGCTGGAGGCCCGCCCCGCCTACGCCGTGGACGCGCTGTCCTCCGCCGGCCGCGCCCCCCGGCTGCCCCTGCCCGTGAAGGCCGGCCCCGAGGGGCTGGCGGTGCCCTCCAGCCTGGAGGCCCTCATCCTGGTGGCCGCCCTGCGCGCCGTGGCCCGCCTTTCCCCGGCCCAACCAGAGGCCCTGAGCAGCATGGTGGCCGGCGACGCCCGCATGGACGTCCGCGTCCGCGCCCCTGCCCCTCGCGTTCGCAACTAGGCGGAATCAGGGGGCTCCTGGCGTGACGCACCCTGACCAGTCAGGCGACCAGGCTCGTGTGTAACTGTGAACAACCGCTCCCAATAGAAAGGTTGATTCACAAAGTATCTAGGTCCATAGGTGGAGACGTGACTGACGCCGGCCTTTCACCACGGGTCCAGCGCTTCCTCACGACGCACATCGATTCCATCGAGAAGCTGGAGGTGCTCCTCCTGCTTCGCGCCCGGACGGAGCGGGCGTGGACTGCGTCGTCGGTGGCCCTGGAGCTGCGCATCACCGAAGCCTCCGCGGCCCGCCGTATGGCGGAGCTGAAGACGGGAGGGCTGCTTCTCCAGGATGGGGTGGCGGAGGACGCCTACCGCTTCAGCCCTGGCCGCTCGGAGGACGTGCAGGCCACGGCGGAGCTGGCGATGGCGTACTCGGCGCGGCGCGTGAGTGTGATTTCGTTCATCTTCTCACGCCCCATGGACCGGGTGAGGGGCTTCGCGGACGCGTTCGTGATCAAGCAGGACAAGGACGGCGACGGACATGGCTGAGGCGGTCTACATCCTGTGCGCGTTGACGAGTCTGGCGTGCGCGGTGCTGCTGCTGCGGGCCTGGCGGCGCACGCGGATGAAGCTGCTGCTCTACAGCGGCCTGTGCTTCACGGTCTTCACGCTGAACAACGTGCTGCTCTTCGTGGACCTGGTGCTCATCCCCGCGGGCGACCTGTCGCTGGAGCGCACCGTTACATCGCTGGTGGGGGCCGGCGTGCTGCTCTTCGGCCTCATCTGGGACGTGTCCTGACGCAATGGGGGGGACGCCATGATGAAGATCCTGCTCGATGGCGCGGTGTTGATGGCGTACCTGGCGTGCGCCCTCTTCTTCCTGCGCTTCTATCTCCAGTCGAAGGACCGGCTGTTCGCGCTGTTCGCCCTGGCCTTCACGCTGATGGGCGTCCACAACCTGCTGGGCGCGCTGCTGGCGCCCACCCTGGACGCCGAGCGCATCCACTACTTGTATGTCGTCCGCTTGATGGCCTACCTGCTCATCCTGGGAGCCATCTGGGACAAGAACCGCGCGGGACGTGGGGCGCGGTGAGATGTTGCTCCTCCTGACAGGAGGATTGCTTGATGACCACGACATCGCTTCCCCGCTTCACCCCGCGCCGCGCGCTCGGGCGCACGGGCTTCACCGCGACGGCGGTGGGCATTGGCGACCTGGCGGACCGCACGGTGCCTCGTGAGGAACTGGTCGCCACGCTCGCGAGGGCGCTGGACGCGGGGCTCAACGTCATCGACACGGCGCCCGGCTACGAGGACGGCCTGAGCGAGGAGGTGGTGGGCGAGGCGCTGCGCGGCCGGCGTGAGGGCGTGTTCGTCATCGACAAGGTGGACGAACTGGACGCGCCGGTGGCCCCGCAGGTGGAGGCGTCCCTGCGGCGGCTGGGCCTGCCGTCGGTGGACCTGTTCGCGCTGCACGCGGTGAAGTCGCTGGCGCAGTGGGAGGAATTGGCCCGGCCGGGCGGCGCGCTGGAGCAACTGGAGGCGTGCGTGGCGAAGGGGCAGGCGCGCTTCAAGGGCATCTCCTGCCACCACCCGGACGCGCTGGTGGCGGCGGTGCGCTCCGGGCGGTGCGACGTGGTGATGTTCCCGCTGGGGCCGTTCGTGGACGCGCGCTACGTGGAGCAGGTGCTGCCCCTGGCGCGAGCGCACGGCGTGGGCGTGGTGTCCTTCAAGACGTTCGGCGCGGGCAAGCTGTTGGGGGACACGGAGGGCTACGGACGTCCGCTCCAGGCGCGCCCGCGCGGCAAGGTCAGCTCCGGTGGTGAGGCGCGCGACACGCCGATGCTGCCGCACCTGTCGGTGGCGGAGTGCGTGCAATACACGCTGACGTTGGATCCGGACGTGATGTTGATGGGGATGGGCTTCCCGAACGAACAGGACGCCGCGCTGCGGGCGGCCTCGGCCTTCCAGCCCCTGGACGCCGCGGGGATGCAGGCGGTGCGGGAGCGGGCGCACACCGCCATCCAGGGGAAGGGGGCGGTGTGGTGGAACCCGCCTTCACCGGACGTCGCGGCGGGCTGAGGCACCGCGCGAGGGCAGGCAGGCCGGGCGGGTTGCCTGCCGGACACTCGCCAGGAGTCAGGTGGCCGGGGAGGCTTGTGGCAGTTCGAGGCCGTCATTATCGGAACGTCCCTTTGGTGAGGCGTCATCCCCGTGACGCCGTGGCCCGCGCTCCATGCCCGAACCGTCCATCGAGCCTTCGACCGAGCCTGCCGTCGAGCCACCTCCGCCGTCCGCCGTAACGGCGAGCGACGCGGCGGTCCCCGTGTCCGCAAGCGGAGGCGAGGCCGTCGCGCTGAAGCCGGCGTCCGCGGCTTCCATGGAGGTCGTCTCGCCGGGAGCGCCGGCCGTCACGCGCGAGGCCGCCGTGGAGACTGTCGCGCCCGTGCCTCCGCCCGGCGCGCGCGAGGCGTCATCCTCCGCGGAGGAGGGCCGCTTCGCGTTCCTGGCCCGCGCGGGTGAGGTGCTGGCGTCGTCGCTGGACGAGCCCACGGTGCTGCGCGAGCTGGCGGAGCTGGTGGTGCCGGTGTTCGCGGACTGGTGCGCGGTGGACGTCGTCACGCCTTCGAACCAGGTGGAGCGAAGGGCGGCGACGCACCGGGACCCCTCGCTCGTCCCCACCGTGTATGCCATTGGGGAGCGCTGGGCCCTCCAGGAGAACGGCTCCCAGAACATGGCCCACGTGCTGCGCACCGGTGAGGCCCGCCTCATCCCGGACGTGCCCGAACAGGCCTTCCTGGCGGCGGCACGGGGGAACGCGGCCCTGGAGGAGACGTGGCGCCTGGGGTGCCGCTCCGTGATGGTGGTGCCGCTGGTGGCGCGCGGGCGGGTGCTGGGAAGTCTGTCATTGATGTCCGGTACGGCCGGACGCTTTGGTGAGCAGGACCTGGAGCTGGCGCGCGAGCTGGCCCGCCGGGCGGCGTTGTCGCTGGACAACGCGCGCCTGTATGGCGAGGCCCGTCAGGCCCAGGCACGCACGGCGCGGCTGCAGGCGGTGACGGCGGCCCTGTCCCGCGCGGCCACCGAGGACGCGGTGGCGCAGGTGCTGGCGCGTGAGGTGTGGGAGGCGAGCGGGGCCACGCGCGTCGCGGTGCTGGCGTTGGAGGAGGACGGCCTCATGCGCCCGCTGCGCGTGTTGGGCTACCCGGAAGACGCGCTGGCGTCGTTCACCCGGCCGCCGGACGGGACGGACCCGGCCCCCCGGCGCGAGGCGAAGTGGTTCGGGACGCTGGAGGAGTTCGTCGCACGCCACCCGGAGGGCGCGGAGTTCGCGCGCCGCCAGGGGCCGGGGGCCCGCGCGGTGGTGCCGCTGTGGGGGGAGACCCGCGCGAGGGGCTTGCTGCTGCTTGGGTGGCCGGAGGCTCGCGTCTTCCCCGCCGAGGAGCGCGCGTTCCTGGAGGCGCTGGCGCACCAGTGCGCGCAGGCGCTGGAGCGGGCCGCGCTCTACGAAGCGCTTCGCGAGCGCACGGAGCGGCTGCGGCAGGCGCTGGTGACGGGCGACATGGGGACGTGGCGCCTGGACCTGGTGCGCGGCAAGGAGGTGCGAGACGCGGCGCTCAACCACATGCTGGGCCTGACGGCGGTGGACTCGGCGGTGCTGGTGGGCGACATGCTGGAGCGGCTGCATCCGGAGGACCGGCCGCACGTGGAGGCGGAGTTCCAACGCTACCAGCGCGAGTCGCCGGGCTTCTTCGAGCTGGAGTTCCGCGTGATTCGCCGCGACGGCGGCGTGCGCTGGCTGCACAGCGTGGGACAGTCCTTCGGCGGACCGGACGGGAAGGTGACGGAGCTCACCGGCGCCATGGCGGACATCACCCGGCGCAAGGCGGCCGAGGAGCGGCTGCAGCTCCTGCTGGCCGCAAGCCGCGTGCTGGCGCTGCGCCTGGACGACGTGGAGGAGGCGCTGCCGGCGGTGGCGCGGCTGGTGGTGGACCACGTGGCCACCGGCTGCCTGGTGGACCTGGCAGCGCCGGACGGCACCCTGCGACGGGTGACCGCGGCCCACCGCTTGGCCGAGCACGACGCGCGGCTCCATGCGGCCCTGGGAGGCACGGACAGGGGGCCCGCCCACCCGGCGCTCCAGTGTTTCCGCACCGGGGAGGTCTGCTTCCTGTCGCCCCTGGACTTCAATCGCTGCGACGCCGTCTCCACGAGCGCCGAGCACCGGGCATTGGTGGATCGCCTGGCGCCCACGTCCGTGCTGTCGGTGCCGTTGCGTGCGCGCGGCCGCACGCTGGGCGTCATCACGCTGTTCACCGCGGAGCCCCAGCGCGCGCTGGAGGCCGCGGACGTGACGATGGCGGAGGAGCTGGCGCTGCGCTTGAGCGTGGCGCTGGAGAACGCGCGCCTGTTCCACGACGCCCAGTCCGCGGTGCGGCTGCGCGACGAGTTCCTCTCCGTGGCGAGCCACGAATTGAAGACGCCGCTCACCAGCCTCATCCTCCAGCACAACCTCATTGGCCGGGCGCTGGAGACAGCGGGCACTCCCGGGCCCGTGACGGGGAGGCTCAACACCGCGCAGCGGCAGGTGCTCCGGCTGACGGCGCTGGTGGACAACCTGCTGGACGTGAGCCGGCTGTCCCTGGGCAAGCTGTCGCTGGAGCGCGCGGAGGTGGACCTGGTGCAGTTGACGCGCGACGCGGTGGAGCGCCTGGGGGACGTGTTCGCCCAGGCGCGGTGCACGCTCGAACTGGAGCTGCCGCGCACGCTGACGGGCCAGTGGGACGCGCTGCGGTTGGACCAGGTGCTGGTGAACCTGCTCTCCAACGCGGCGAAGTACGGCGCCGGCCACCCGGTGTCGGTGCGCGCGGGCGTGGATGCGCGCGACGAGGCCTGGGTGGAGGTGCGCGACGAGGGCATTGGCATCGAAGCGGACGCGCTGCCGCGCCTCTTCGGCCGCTTCGAGCGCGCCGTGAGCGAGCGGCACTACGGCGGCATGGGCCTGGGGCTCTACATCAGCCGCCAGATTGTCGAAGCGCTGGGCGGCCGCATCGACGTGGACAGCCAGCCGGGGCAGGGCGCCACCTTCACGCTGCGGCTGCCCCGGAACACGGCGGAAGCGCGGCCCCCGCCTCCCCCGAAGCCGTGAGGGAGGCCGGGGCCGGCGATGCCTTCAGTGCTGGGGCCCCTTGGGCGGGGGCCCTTCCTGTTCGAGCGCGCGGTACTCGTCGTCGGTGAACAGGCGTGAGCGGATGAGGAAGCGCACGCCTTCAGGGGCTTCGACGGAGAAGCCGCTGCCGCGACCGGGCACCACGTCCACGGTGAGGTGGGTGTGGCGCCAGAGCTCGAACTGCGGGCCGGACATGTAGAAGGGCGTGCGGACGATGTCGCCCAGGTACACGTCCTCCTGGCCCACGCGGAAGTCGCCGCGCGGGAAGCACATGGGCGCGCTGCCGTCGCAGCAGCCGCCGGACTGGTGGAAGAGGAGCGGACCGTGAAGGCCCTGCATCTTGTGGAGCAGGGCCTCGGCGGCCGGCGTGACCTCGACGCGCGGCACGGACATGCGGGGCGTCCTAGAAGAAGCCCATGGGCTTCGGGTCGTAGCTGACGAGCAGGTTCTTCGTCTGCTGGTAGTGATTGAGCATCATCTTGTGCGTCTCGCGCCCGATGCCGGACTGCTTGTAGCCGCCGAACGCCGCGTGCGCGGGGTACAGGTGGTAGCAGTTCACCCAGACGCGGCCCGCCTGGATGCCGCGGCCCATGCGGTACGCGGTGCTGTTGTCACGCGTCCACACGCCGGCGCCCAGGCCGTAGAGCGTGTCATTGGCCATGGCGAGCGCGTCCTCGGCGTCCTTGAACTTCGCCACCGCCACGACGGGGCCGAAGATCTCCTCCTGGAACACGCGCATCTTGTTGTGGCCCTCGAAGATGGTGGGCTCCACGTAGTAGCCCTCCGCCAGCGCGCCGGACAGCGACTTGCGGCCGCCGCCGGTCAGCACCTTCGCGCCCTCCTTCTTACCGATGTCCAGGTAGCTGAGGATCTTCTCCAGCTGATCATTGGACGCCTGCGCGCCAATCTGCGTGGAGACGTCCAGCGGGTTGCCCTGCACGATGCGCTTCGTGCGCTCCACCGCCTTGGCGATGAAGTCGTCGTAGAAGCGCTCGGCGACCAGCGAGCGGGACGGGCAGGTGCAGACCTCGCCCTGGTTGAGGGCGAACATGGCGAAGCCCTCCAGCGCCTTCTGGGCGAAGTCGTCGTCCTTGGCGAAGACGTCCTCGAAGAAGATGTTGGGGGACTTGCCGCCCAGCTCCAGGGTGACGGGGATGATGTTCTCGGAGGCGTACTGCATGATGAGGCGGCCGGTGGTCGTCTCACCCGTGAAGGCAATCTTGGCGATGCGCTTGTTGCTGGCGAGCGGCTTGCCGGCCTCGATGCCGAAGCCGTTCACGATGTTGAGCACGCCGGGGGGAAGCAGGTCGCCCACCAGCTCCGCGAACTTGAGGATGGTGACGGGGGTCTGCTCCGCGGGCTTGAGGACCACGCAGTTGCCGGCGGCGAGCGCGGGGGCCAGCTTCCACGCGGCCATGAGCAGCGGGAAGTTCCACGGGATGATCTGCCCCACGACGCCGAGCGGCTCCGTGAAGTGGTACGCGACGGTGTTGTCGTCCAACTGGCTGAGCGAGCCTTCCTGCGCGCGGATGCAGCCAGCGAAGTAGCGGAAGTGGTCGATGGCGAGCGGCAGGTCCGCGGCGAGCGTCTCGCGGATGGGCTTGCCGTTGTCCCACGTCTCGGAGACGGCGAGCATCTCCAGGTTCTGCTCCATGCGGTCGGCGATCTTCAGCAGGATGTTGGCCCGCTCGCCGGCGGCGGTGCGGCCCCACGCGTCCTTCGCCTTGTGCGCGGCGTCGAGCGCCTTCTCGATGTCCTCCGCCGTGGAGCGGGGAATCTCGCAGAAGGGGCGGCCCGTGACGGGGCTGATGTTCTCGAAGTACTGGCCTTTCACGGGCGGGACGAACTCACCGCCGATGTAGTTGCCGTAACGGCTCTTGTACTCGACCTTGCTGCCCTTCTGACCCGGAGCTTCATAGACCTTCGACATGGGGACTCCCTGCGTTGGGTTTTGACGCACTCCTACGGGGGTTTGACGCGGAACAGACCATAGGCAGGTGACGCCTCGCGTCATGCGCGCGAAGTCGGATGTTAATGTTTGTTAATGGTTGATCGCTGAATCAGTCACTCGGGCGTGATGCGAGCGGGCGGGCAGGGTGCCCTTGCTGCCATCCGGCATGTCTTCCACCTCAAGGAGGAGGACGTCTTTTCCGGACCCTGGGGCATGGCATGCAACTGTTTCGAGACCGCGTCGACGCCGGCCGTGCGTTGGGCCAACGGCTCCGCGTCCTGCTTGGCGGAGGCGGTGACCTGCTGGTGTTGGCGTTGCCGCGCGGCGGTGTGCCCGTGGGCTTCGAGGTCGCTCGCATCCTCGGGGTGCCGCTGGACGTGTTCGTGGTGCGCAAGCTCGGCACGCCGGGGCACGAGGAGCTGGCGATGGGGGCCATCGCCACCGGAGGCGTCACGGTCCTCAACGCGGGTGTCGTGCGAAGGCTGGGGATACCCCAGCCGGCCATCGCCGCGGCCGCCGAGCGTGAGGGGCGGGAGCTGGTCCGGAGGGAGCAGCTCTTCCGCGACGGCAGGCCTCCCGCGCGGGTCGAAGGGCGGACGGTGATCCTGGTGGATGACGGGCTGGCCACGGGCTCGACGATGCGGGCGGCGCTCCGGGCGCTTCGTCAGCAGAAGCCCGCGCGCATCGTGGTGGGCGTGGGGGTGGGCGCGCCGGAGACGTGCGCGGAGTTCGAGCGCGAAGCGGACGCGGTCGTCTGCGTCCACACCCCAGAGCCGTTCTACGCGGTGGGGCAATGGTTCGAGGACTTCACGCAGACCACCGACGACGAGGTGCGCGAGCTGCTGGCGCGCGCTGCGCACGGTGGCGCCGTGAGTCCAGCGGAGGTTTGAGACATGGCTGAGCAACGAATTTCGGAGCACGCGGTGCGGCTGGAGGTGGAGCCCGGCGTGGGGTTGGAAGGAACGCTGAGCGTGCCGGAGTCGGTCTCCGGCGTGGTGCTGTTCGCGCATGGCAGCGGCAGCAGCCGCTTCAGTCCTCGCAACCGGTACGTCGCGGGAGTGATGCAGCAGGCGGGGCTGGCGACACTGCTCATGGACCTGCTCACGCTGGGGGAGGAGGAGGCCGAGCGGCGGACGCGGCACCTGCGCTTCGACATCGAGTTGCTGGCGCGGCGGCTGGTGGGAGCCACGCGGTGGCTGGAACGGGTGCCAGGGTTGGGAGGCCAGCCGCTGGGGTTGATTGGTTCGAGCACGGGGGCGGGTGCGGCGCTGGTGGCCGCGGGGCGGATGCCTGAAGCCATCCAGGCGGTGGTGTCCCGGGGCGGTCGTCCGGATCTCGCGGGTGCCGTGCTGCCGGCGGTGCGGGCGCCCACCCTGCTCATCGTGGGTGGAGATGACACGCAAGTGATTGCGCTCAATCAGGAGGCGCTGGCGGCGCTGCGCACGCACAAGCGGCTGGAGATCGTGCCTGGGGCGACCCACCTCTTCGAGGAACCGGGGACGCTGGAGCAGGCGGCCCGGCTGGCCCGGGATTGGTTCCTCCAGCACCTGGTCACGGCCGCACGGGAGCGTCCGTTCGGTGAGGCTCCGCCATGAGCCCGCGCATCGTGGTGGTGGGGGGCGTGGCCACGGACTACCTGGTGCGAGGACCGTCGCTGCCGGAGCCGGGAGGCAGCGCGGAGGGCGACGTCTTCCAGGAGGCGCTCGGAGGCAAGGGAGCCAACGGCGCGGTGGCCGCGGTGAGGCTGGGGGCGCGGGCCTCGCTGGTGGCGAGGGTGGGGACGGATGGGCGCGGCCTGAGGCAGGTGGCGTTGCTGGAACGGGAGGGCGTTGCGCTGGAGGGGGTGGTGCCTGATCCGAAGGCGCCTTCTGGCGCGGTGCTGGTGATGGTGGATGGACACGGGAGGAAGCAGACCTTCTTCTCCCCGGGCGCCAATCACAGACTTTCCATCCGGGATGTGTTGCGGAGCGCGGAGCGGATCGCCACCGCGAAGGTATTGCTCGTGCAGCTGGAGGTGCCGCTGGACGCGGTCCAGGCGGCGGTCCGTCTGGCGCGAGCGGCCGGAGTCCGGGTGGTGCTGGATCCCGCGCCGGCCGTGCCGCTGCCGGAGGTGTTGCTGGAGGATGTGCACGTCATCCGGCCCAACGCCTCCGAAGCGCGGACGCTGACAGGCATCACGGTGCATGGCCGTGCTTCCGCGCGGCGCGCTGCAAGGAATCTGCTGATGCGCGGCGTGGGGGCGGCCATCATCGCGGCGCCTGGAGGCAGCCTGTTGGTGTCGCGGGAGGAAGAGGCCTGGCTGCCTGAGCTGCCGGTGGACACGGTGGATACCACCGGAGCGGGGGATGCCTTCTCCGCGGCGCTCTGTGTCGCTCTGGCGGAGTCCCAGCCGCTGCTCTCCGCCGCTCGCTTCGCGCATGCAGCCGCCGCCATCGCGACGACGCGGTTGGGAGCGCAGGCGGGATTGCCCTATCGGGATGAAGTGCTCGGATTGCTCGCGGACGTGGTGCCAGACGTTCAGCTCGCGCCGCCGTAGCGAAGACATCCAGCACGCACCGCCGTCACTTGAACCGGCACGGTTGATTGACGGTGGGCTCCTCCGCGAGTTGCACGACCATCAGCGTCACAGGACCGGGGGTGACGTTCCCGGAGAGGTGGCCCTTTCGGCCCTGTGCGTCCGGCCGTGTGTTCAGGTCCTCGCCCAGGGACACCTGCCCTGGCCCCAGCTCCACGCGTGTGCCGTCCATTGCCTCGACGAACCATGTTCCGGAGAGGGGGATGATCCACTGGACCTTCGGGTCCTCGTGCCAGGACCCCTTCCAGCCGTTGGGTTGGACCGTGAAGATGACCTGGGACTGGCCGGGCGGCTGGTGTGCCTGCCATTGAGGATCGGCGGGCGGAGACATGCTTTTCAGGTCGAAGCTCCGCACGGGACACAGGGTCATGTGGCTGACCCCATGGTCATCCGTCCAGTTGTGCCAGTAGCTGAAGACAGGCGCTTGTCCTGGAGCCGTGGCCGAGGAGTCTCGGTCCCAGGCGCCTCCGCCCAGTCCCAGCACGGCCACCAGGGCCGCCCTCCATCCCAATCGTGAGTGCATGGCCGCTCCTCATTTCTTCGTCCGCGTGGCATCCACCGGAGCCGTTGCCTCCAGTGGTGCGCGCATCAACAGGTACGGCGGTTCGCGCAGGTCCTTGCCGCCGTTGAACGACGGCAGCCGGTTCCACTGGCCGAGCGTTACGTAGACATGTCCCGCCGTGGCGAAGATGCCGTCAGGCCAGACGATGCGCGCATCCCGCGCCACCACCGCCAGGAAGTCCTGCTCCGGCTGGGTGGACGGATGCGTGGCCAGCACCCGGCGCTGCCGCCCCGTGGTCAGGTCCACCACCACGAGCGCGGGCGAAGTGCCGAACAGCGTGCCTTGCACCCATTCCGCCAGCGTCGCGCCCTTGTGGTCCTCCGCGTTGTGAGCGGCCAGGTGCCAAAGCCCATGGGAGGAAGCGAGTTCCCGTCGTTCAGCCTGCGCGGGGCTTGCGTGCTCATGGCGTAAGGGTGGCCATCAACGCACGGTCCGCCAGTCGCGAGCCCACGAGCGAGCGGTGCTCCCGGCGCGTGGCCTTCTCCTGGGCTCGTGCCGCCCTCAGGGCTTCCGTCGATGTTTCCGTGCGTGCTTCATCTCGTGGAAGAGCCGCTCCGTCAGCGCGATCAGCTCCTGCTGGGAGAGGACGGGGCACTTCCAGTCCAGCGCCCGCATGTGTTCCAGGAACGCGTCGGGGATGGCCACGCGGTATCGCTCGACGTAGCGAGGCAGGTCGGCCCGCCACGTCCAAACGCCATCGGTCTGGGCGTAGTGGCTGGCCACGAGCGTCTCACCCGTGAGGCAGTCCTTCAGCAGGCCGCCGCTGACCGCGAGCGTGACGCCCGTGTGCAGATAGCGTGCGACGCGCCGCCAGTCCTCTTCCGGCAGCTTCCCTCGCGACTCCACGAGGGAAGGGGCATCCTCGAACCCGGGACCGAACTCCCGGAAGTAGCCTGCCGTCTTGAGCATCCCTTCTCCCTATCAGGGGCGAATGACCCCATGTCGATGAGTGCCTTGCTCGAAGAGGTCTCGCGCCTCCACCACGCACGCCCTCCCGCGACTCCCGCGCAGCTCGACGCCTTCGAGCAACGCGCCGGATGGCGCTTGGACCCGGACCTGCGCGCCTTCTACCTGCACTGCGACGGTGCGGACCTGTTCGACCGCGTCGACCCCGCGTTCTCCTTCCCCCCGCTGTCGGAGCTCCGCCGCGCGCGGATCGTCATGAGCCAGGACGACACGGACCGGGCGGGGCCCGCGTCCTGGTACGCCCTCTGCGAGGTCCGCGATGGGAACTACGTCCTGCTCGACGTGAGCCAGCAGCACGACGGCCGCTATCCCCTGCGCGACGGCTTCCGCGAACGCTTCCCGGATCCAGCGCAGTGCCCCCAGATAGCCAGCTCGTTTTCCGAGTTCCTGGCGGGCGCGCTCCGCTCCAACGGGCGCTGGTTCTGGCTGAAGAAGTTGATGCAGGACGGGTGACGGACCCCGCGTCCCCACCGCACGCAACCGCGTCCCGCCAGAAGCCCGGAAACCCCCGCCATCCTCGCAGGACACTTCATCCCAGGCCGATTTGTCGGCCTCCCAACACCGTCGGATCCGTACGTTCCTCACGCGCTACAGGGCCTTCCAGGCTCCCACTGCCATCCGCGCAATCGCGGCTTACTTCGAGACTGAACGAGATGTTTTCCAGCGTGGATGTTCGTGTCGCTGCGCACTGGAAACCCGCACCGCGTGCTGTCATCGTTGAGGGACTTTCGCGGCGCGGCAGGACGGTTGAAGGGAAGGCAGGGCGGAAGTTGCCCAAGGTCTTGCGGACCGAACGTATTGGGATGTGCTGGACGGAAAACTGTTCCGCCCCGGGGCTGTAAAAACTCCCCGCAACCGAGGGGTGTCTGTCGATGAGTTGGGACCCAGGCCGCATCCGAGTGTCGCAAAAGCGAAGCGGATCAACCGGTTGGCGCGCCCGTCCGCGCGAGCCGGAAAATCCCGGTTCCTGGCACACCGCTCGCATCGGCCGCTGACGCTGTCCTTACCCCCGCATCGCCTTTCGCTGGTTACCGGTCCCTCGTGCTCGCCCAGTCGCCTCTCATCTGCTCTTGCGGTCAGCCCCACTCGGACGCGGAGGCGTGTCCCACGCTGATGCGCGGGCTGGACCTCAACGGCGGCACGATGCTCTACGCCGGCACGCCGCCGCCGGGACCCGCGGCGTCGCTGCCCGCCCCTTCGCTCACGCCCATGTCGTCTCCCACGCCCGTGGTGCCTTCCCTCGTGGGCCAGGAGTTCGGCCGCTTCCGCGTCGTGCGCGAGCTGGGCCGCGGCGGCATGGGCACCGTGTTCCTCGCGGAGCACACGCTCATCCAGAAGCGCGTGGCCATCAAGGTGCTCCACGCGCACCTGGCCCAGGCCCCGGAGCTCGTCGCGCGCTTCCTCTCCGAAGCCCGCACGCTCACGCTCGTGCAGCACGAGAACGTCGTCACCCTCTATGACCTGGACTCGCGCGAAGGGCGCCCGTACCTGGTCATGGAGTACCTGGAGGGTGACAGCCTGGCCAACTTCGCCCGCGGCCCCATGGCCGCGGCGCTGGTGGTGGACCTGATGATGCAGGTGTGTGACGCCCTGGGCGCCGCGCACGCGCACGGCATCGTCCACCGCGACCTGAAGCCCGCCAACGTCTTCCTCGTCCCCAGCCCCAGCGGCAAGCAGCGGGTGAAGCTGCTCGACTTCGGCATCGCCAAGCTCCTGTCCCGCCCCGCCGGGGAGATGACCACCGAAGTGGGCGTCCTCCTGGGCACGCCGGAGTTCATGGCCCCCGAGCAGTGCGGCGACGGCATCGTGGACGCGCGCAGCGACCTGTACGCCGCCGGCGTGCTCGCGTACCTGCTGCTCACCGGCCAGGTGCCCTTCTACGGCCGCACCGCCGCCGAAATCCTGGTGGGCCACCTGCAGAAGGAGCCCGTCCCGCCGCACGAACTGAACCCCGCCGTGCCGGAGCCCCTGTCGCGGGTGCTGTTGCGCGCGCTGGCCAAGCGGCCCGAACACCGCTTCGCCTCCGCCGCGGAGCTGAGAGTGGCCCTGGAGGCGTCGCTCGCGCCGCCGCCCGCGCCCTCCGCGCCGCCGCTCACCGCGCTCCTGCGCGGCCAGGGCACGCAGGCCCCCGTGGAGCTCAAGGGCGAGTGGGTGGGCCGCTCCGGCCTCTTCTTCCAGCTGGCCACTCCGCCCCCCGCGCTCCTGTCGGAGGTGTCGCTGGTGCTGCGGCTTCCCGGCGGCGAGCTGCCGTGCACCGCGCAGGTGGTACGCCACGTCACCGCCGAGCAGGCCCAGTCGTGGAACATGCCCCCGGGCTTCGGCGTGCAGCTGCGCGATGCCAGCCCCGCCTTCCAGGCCCAGCTGGCCCAGCTTCGCAACGTCACCCGCGCCACGTCCGCGCAGGCCACCGCCGCCATCCCCACGCCCGAGGACGCGCAAGCAGAGACCGTCCTCCAGGGTTTTCGCCGGCGGCTCGCCGGGGACCCGTACGCCGTGCTGGAGCTGCCGCGCGACGCCACGCTGGAGTCCGTGCGCACCGCGGCCCAGCGCGCTCGTGGGGCGCTGGAGCTGCTCAAGGCCCGCCCGCTGTCGGACGGCCAGCGCGCCCAGGTGGACCGCGCGTTGGATCGCGTGTCCGGAGCGCTCCACACGCTGGGCCACGTGGAGCGGCGCGTGGAGTACGACGCCACGCTGGGCAACGTGGAGGGCATCGAGCGGTGCCTCGCCGCGGGCCTCACCGCCACCATGCTGGAGCAGTGCCGCCGCCGCTTCCTCGCCGGCAACACCGGCCGCGAGGGCCGCGCCGCCGTCCACCGCCTGTCCGGAGACGCGCTCGCGTCCGTGGGCCGGCTGGAGGAGGCGCTCGCCGCCTATGAGCTGGCGGTCCGTGCGGACCCCCTGGACCTGGAGGGGCTCAAGCGCTGGCGCTTCCTCCGGGCCCGGGTGCGGGGCTCGGCCGCTCCCCGGTAGGGGAGCCGGGCTCGCATCCACCCCGGGGGCGTCTTGCGTATGGGAGAGGAGTCTTCGTTAATCCTCTGCTCTCCCATGGCTTCCGAACCCGACGACAAGCTGCCGCCCCAGGGGCGATTCAACCGCCTGCGCAAGCTGGCGGGCCTCTCCCTGCATGTGGGTACGGAGGTGCTCAAGACGGGCGCGAAGAAGCTCTCCGGGACGAACTCCTCGGAGCTGCTCAGCCTGGGCACCGCGGAGAAGCTGGTGGCCACGCTGGGGGAGATGAAGGGCGCGGCCATGAAGCTGGGCCAGGCCCTCTCCATGGACCCGGACCTGCTCACGCCGGAGGTGCGGCAGATGATGGCCCGGCTGCAGAACCAGGCCCCCGCCATGTCCTACGCGCAGGTGTCGCGCGTGGTGCAGGAGGAGCTGGGCGCGCCGCCGGAGGCCCTGTTCAAGGAGTTCTCCCCGGACGCGCTCGCCGCCGCGTCGCTGGGCCAGGTGCACCGCGCGGTGCTGCATGACGGCCGCCCCGTCGCCGTGAAGGTGCAGTACCCCGGCATCGACGTGTCCATGGGCCACGACATGGACAACCTGGGCCTCGTCGTGAAGACGGTGTCCAAGACGTCGCGGATGATGGACGGCACCGCCTACTTCCAGGAGTTCCGCGACGAGCTCATGCTGGAGCTGGACTACCGCCGCGAGGCGAAGCTCGCGCAGGGCTTCGCGAAGAGCGTGGCGCGGCTGCCGGACCTGTACGTGCCCCAGGTCGTCGAGGAGCGCAGCGCCCACCGCGTGCTCACGCTGGAGCTGTTGGAGGGCCAGACGCTCAAGGACTGGGTGACGACGTCGCCGGATGACGCCGCGCGCTTCCGCGTCGCGCGCCAGCTCATCCGCGCCACCTACGGGCCGTTCCTGGACGCGGGCGAAATCCACGCCGACCCGCACCCCGGCAACTTCATGGTGATGCCGGACGGGCGCATGGGCCTGCTGGACTTCGGCTCCATCAAGCGCTTCAGCCCGGGCTTCATCGCGGCCAACCGCCGCATGTTCCAGCAGGCGCTGCGGCTGGAGACGCTGGACGTGCTGGGCCTGTGCCGCGAAGTGGGCTTCTCCGTGGAGCTGCCGGAGGCGGAGGCGGAGGTGCTCCTGCGCGAGGTGCTCCACATCGCCGGGCGTCCCATGCGCACGGCGCCGTACGACTACGGCACCTGCGACATCAACCGCGACATGCGCAACCACTTCACGCGCAACGCCGCGCGCATCATGCGCATCCGGCCGCCCCCGGAGGCGATGATGTTCTTCCGGGCCACCGGGGGGCTGGCCCAGAACCTGCGCCTCGTGGGCGCGCAGGGCGACTTCCGGCAGGTGTTCCTGGAGGTCGGCGCGCTCGTGGGCGAGTGAGCCTTCGCGTGAGCGCGGAGCGCTACGTGCCGGCGGCGACGCGGGGGCGCTTGTGCAGCCGCTCCAGCTTGCGCGCCAGGTCCGCGCCCTGCGTGCTCTTGGACAGGTAGCCGTCCGCGCCCGCCGCCAGCGCCAGCGCGCGCAGCTTCGACTCGTCGGAGGCGGAGTAGAGGACGAAGCGGGTGTTCTCCGGCGCCTGCTGCCGGGCCAGCGCCAGCACCTTGTCGCCACTCAGCGCGGGGATGTTCACGTCCAGGAGCACCAGGTCCGGCGCCGTGGTGCGCACCAGGTTGGAGACCCCCAGGGACGAACGGTGGGTGCGGACCTCGAAGTTGTACGAGGACAACGAGCGTTCGGTCAGCGCGAGCTGGTCCGGGTCATCGTCCACGATGAGGACGCGAATCTTGGTCTCGGACATGGTGGCTCCCCCTGGAACCGACAGTTGGGTGCCCCGGTCGGCAGGATGCCGCCCCAAGGAAGACACGTGACCCGGGCACTTCCCGAGTATGACCCACCCCCCTCCCTTCTGGCCACCCTCCCTGGAATTTTCTGGAAACTTCCGATTGGAACCACACGCCTCGTCCTGGCGGGTGGGCAGCCCTGGAGGGCGTTCCTAGCTTTGAAGGGTGTGCGCGCCACGGGGCATGTAGGTGGCCTCCCACCAGGAAGGACCTGATGACATCCCAACGGAAGGCAGGGCGGACGGACCCGCGGGGGCACGCCCTGGAGGCCCGGGCGGCGGCCCGGCGGCAGGAGGCCACGGCGGCCCGGGCGCAGGCGGAGGCCTATGGCGTCCTCTCCCAGGCCTGCGTGCAGCGGGCCCAGGCGCTGAAGGTCGTCTCACTGGCGGATCAGGCCGTGGCGATGCTGGGGGGCAACGACTCCGAGCGGACGTGGGCCGCGGGGGACGGTCAGCGGGCCCGGGTCCACGTCGGCCTGATGGAGCGCGAGGCCTCCGTCCACGCGGCCCAGGCCCGCCGGGCGGAAGCCGAGGCCGCGAGAGCGGACGCCGAGGCGGCGGTGTCCGCGCAGAAGGCCCACCTGGCGCCGCTCGCGATGTCCGCGGGGCGCGCCCCGCCGGAGGACCCAGGCTGACCCCTGCCAGGCGGCGGTGCCGTGCCTCCCCGGGCCCGTCCGCACGGGGTTCCAGGCCTGCCTAGCTTGAAACAGACGCGGCGAGGTCTGTTCGCGCTTCCGGATTGGGGGATGGGAACTTGCAACGCCACGACATCATCGTCATCGGCGCCTCCATGGGCGGGGTGGAGGCCCTGACCCAACTGGTGCGGCGACTGCCTGGGGACCTGGCCGCCAGCGTGCTGCTGGTGCTCCACGTGCCGGCCCAGCACCGCAGCTACCTGCCGGAGATCCTCTCCCGCGCCGGTCCGTTGCCGGCCCACCATCCCCGGGACGGAGAGGCCTTGGCGCCGGGCCGCATCTACGTGGCGCCCAATGACAGACATCTGCTGGTGGAGCCGGACCGCGTGAAGGTGGTGAAGGGGCCCAGGGAGAACGGGCACCGGCCGGCGGTGGATCCGCTGTTCCGCTCGGCCGCGCTCACGTACGGCCCGCGCGTGGTGGGCGTGGTGCTGACCGGCGCGCTGGACTGCGGTACCAGCGGCCTGATGGCGGTGAAGCGGGAGGGCGGGCTGGCGGTGGTGCAGGAACCGCGCGACGCGCTCTGCCCGGACATGCCCCGGAGCGCGCTGGAGCTCGTGGCGGTGGATTACTGCGTGCCCCTGGCGGAGATGGGGGCGCTGCTGACGCGGCTGGTGGACACGCCCGTGGCTCCGCGCTCGCGCAAGCGGTCGCGGCAGGTGGAGACGGAGGTGAAGGTGATGTCGGTGGACCTTCCCGCCATGGGCGACCCTCCCTCTCCGGTGGAGTACGCGAAGCCGTCCTATTACGGCTGCCCGGACTGCGGCGGCGTGCTCTTCGAGCTGGAGGAGGGCAGCCTCCTGCGCTTCCGCTGCCGCACGGGCCACGCGTACACAGGGGAGGCGCTGTCCGGCTCGCAGCAGAACCAGCTGGACGGCGCGCTGTGGGCCGCGCTGCGCGCGCTGGAGGAGAGCGCGTCCCTGTCGCGCCGGCTGGCCGCCCGGGCCCGGGAGCGTGGCCATGACCATTCCGCGCGGCGCTTCGAGGAGCGCGCCCGCACGGCGGAGTCCCAGGTGGAGCTGCTGCGCCGGGCGGTGCTCGCGGCGCCTCCGTCCGGCGCGGCGTCCGTGGAGCCTCCGGTGCTCGGGGTCTCCGACGAGTCGGAGCAGACGGGCTGAGGCCCCGGGTCAGCGCGCTCCGCCGTGCGCCGGAGCGGCCTTCAGCGCGGGGAAGGTGAGCGTGAACACCGCGCCCCCTTCCGGGCGGTTGGCCGCGGTGAGCGTGCCGCCCGCCTGCGTCACCACGCCGTGGGCCATGGACAGCCCCAGGCCCGTGCCCTTTTCGCCCTTGGTGGTGAAGAAGGGCTTGAAGATGTTCGGCAGGTGCTCCTCCGGGATGCCCGTGCCCTCGTCCTCCACCACGAGCCGCACGGCCTTCCCGGCCTTGAAGGCCCGCACGCGGATGGCGCCGCCCCGGGGCATGGCGTCGCGCGCGTTGATGAGCAGGTTGATGACGACGTAGCGCAGCTCCATGGCCGAACCGGCCACGCGGGGAAGCCCTTCGGGCAGCGCCACGTCCAGGCTCAGGGGATGGCCGCCCTGGCGCGCCTGGTGCTCGATGCCGCCCCGGACGATGTCCACCGCGTCGTGGACCACGTGGGCCAGTTGGACGGGCTCCAGGGCGGTGCCGTGCTTGCCGCGGGAGAAGTCCTGGAGCCGGCCCACGCGCGCCTCCGCGTCGGACACGATGCTCACGAGCGCGTCCATGTGCTGCTGGCCCTGGCCCGTGGGGCTCACTTCACGCTGGAGCAGCTCCAGCCGCAGCCGCATGGCGTTGAGCGTGGCGCGCAGGTCGTGCGCGATGCCCGCCGCCAGCTCCCCCAGGGCGCGCACCTTCTCGCGCTCCAGCAGGGTGGCGCGCGCGCTCGCCAGCTCCTCCTCGGCGCGCGCCTGTTCGGTGATGTCGCGCGCGAGCACCAGCACCTGTCCCTGCATCTGGCCGGTGACGCGCTCGATGCGCACCTCCAGCACCCGGGGCTGGGCCTCGCGCGCCTGACGGTAGCGGGTGATGCGCGCGCCGCCTTCGGTGAGCGCGAGCACCACCGCGGCCTCCGCCTGGCCCACGTCGCGCAGGGCCATCCGCTCCGCGCCGTCGTCCTCGCGCCTCCAGGGGCCACGCAGCCGCCCCAGCGCGTGCCAGCGGCTGTTGGCCAGCACCACGCTGGTGGCGTTCATCATCGCGAGCGCGCTGTCGCTGGTCTCCAGCGCCCAGCGCGACAGCTTGAGGGTGATGACCTGCCGCCGGGTGTTCTCCCCCAACTTGCGCACCAGGGCGGTGTGCTTCTTCATGAGCTCGCGGTACTTGCGCAGGAGTCCCTGGGACTCCCGGACGCTGGGGCCCGGGACGGTGGAGGGCGGGGGCTCGCGGCGCGGGCTCATGCCTTGAGCTTCTCCCGCAGGCGCTGGTTCTCCTCCAGCAGGGCGGAGGCCCGGGTGGTGTCCTCGAAGAGGATGATGGAGCCCAGCACGTGCGTGTCGGTGACGAGCGGCGTGGCCACCAGCGTGGCGCTCCCCTTGCCCCCGTGCGGCAGCTGATAGGGGATGCCATCCAGACGCAGCGAGCGATTCTCCTGCAGGTGGCGGCGCAGCTTGAGCACCAGCGCGCGCTTCAGCGCGGGCACATGCAGGGACCACAAGAGCTGGCCCACCGTTTCGCGTTCGGTGAGGCCCAGGAGCCGCTCCGCGGCCAGGTTCCAGGTGGTGATGCGGCCGTCGCCGTCCAGCACCAGCACCGCGGCGGAGAGGGTGCGGATGATGGTGCGCTGGCAGAAGGTGAGCGCGTCCATCTCCAGCGTGCGGTGCGCCAGCTCGCGGTTGGTGGCGTCCAGCTCCGAGTTGGCGGACTGGAGCTCCTCGTTGGTCGTCTCCAGCTCCTCGTTGGTGGACTGGAGCTCCTCGTTGGTCGTCTGCAGCTCCTCGTTGGCGGACTGGAGCTCCTCGTTGGTCGTCTCCAGCTCCTCGTTGGACGCGCGCAGCTCCTCCGTGGAGGACTGCATCCGCACCTGGATGGCCTGCAGCTCCTCCTGCGCCGTGCGCAGGTTCTGCTCCACGCCGCGCAGGTGGGTGATGTCGTGGACGGTGTACAGCAGGCCCTGCCGCCCTCCCGCCGACTCGCGCAGGGGCACCACCTGGACGCGCAGGGCGAGGGGCTCCCCGTTGGAGACCTCCATCATCCCGTCGGCCACCTCCCGCTCGGAGCTGCCGGAGCGCACGCGCTGGCTCTGTTCGACGAGCAGGTCGCCGCTGAGGCCCGCCAGGCCCAGCGCGGCCAGCTTCTTGCCCAGCATCTCCCCCTCGTTGCGGTTCCACATCCGGGCCGCCGCGCGGCTCCACAGCGTCACCGTGCCGTCATTGTCCGTCGCGATGTGCGGACAGGGATGCGAGTCCAGGAGGTTGCGCAGGAAGGAGCGCTCGAAGTCCAGGCTGGATTCGAGGATGCGCGTCAGGCTCACGGGCTCCGGTGGCAGGCGGTCCTGCGTCGTGCTGGTGAGCTCCACGTGCCCATCCTTGCGGTAGATGCGCCGGGCCAGGTCGATGGGCCGGAAGAGCCGGGCCGCGAAGGGGATGAGCTCCGAGCGGCCCAACACCATCTGGCCGTTGCGGCGCAGCGCGAACTGGAAGCGCGCCAGCACCCGCTTCTGCAGGTCGGAGTCCAGGTAGATGAAGACGTTGCGGCACAGGAGGAGGTCGATGCGCGACACCGGCGCGTCCGACACCAGGTTGTTCACGCCGAACACCACGGCGCGGCGGATCTCCTTGCGCACCGTGAAGCTGTTGCCCGTGCGCACGAAGAAGCGCGCCAGCCGCTCCGGGGAGACATTCTCCAACTGCTCCGGCGTATAGATGCCCCGGCGGGCCGTGGCGATGGCCTCCTCGTCCACGTCGGTGCCGAACACCTTCAGCTCCGCGCCGGGGTAGCCCGGCCCCAGCGCCTCCGCCGCGATGATGGCCAGCGAGTAGGCCTCCTCGCCCGTGGCGCAGCCCGCGCTCCAGATGCGCAGGTCCTTGTCCGGCCGCTGGCGCACGAGCTCCGCCATGCTCTGCTCCAGGGCCTGCCAGACCTCCCGGTCCCGGAAGAAGGTCGTCAGCTTGATGAGCATGGAGGAGACCAGCGTGCTCACCTCGGTGGGGTCCCGCTCCAGCAGCGCCAGGTAGGCCGCCCGGCTCCGGCAGCGCGTGGCCTGCATCCGCCGCTCGATGCGCCGGTGCAGCGTGGCCCGCTTGTAATTGCGGAAATCAAAGTTCCGCACCTGGCGGACCTTCTCCAGGATGGCTTCGAGCTCGCTGTCGCGTGGAGGCTTGGTCGCCATTCAGAAGGACGTAGTCCAGTGAGACCGACCGGGCAAGACCTGTACTTCCGCTCTTGCGGGAGCACTGTCGGCCATACTCTTCGTCTGGGTCTCGGACGACGAAACGTTCGCTGTTCTTCTCCTCCGCCGCGCGCATACCGGGGGTGGTTTCACAGGGGGCGGCGCGATGGCATAGCGTGGATGTCCCTTCCCAGGGGGTGATGACCAAACGATGGGAAGGCGAGGGTGTCATCCATGGAATTGAACTCAACGGGACGGGAGATCCGTGTCGCGCTGCTGGAGGATCAGCAGGTGTTCCGCGAGAGCCTGGTGGCCCTACTCGAAGGCGCGGGGATGAAGGTGGTGGCTCGGTGCGCGGAGACAGGCACGTTCCTCTCCAACGTGCGCGCGGCCGCGCCGGACGTGGCGGTGGTGGACCTGCGGCTGGAGCACGTGGGCCGCGAGGGCGCGGAGGACGGATTGAACGCGCTGAAGTACCTGCATGACTTCCATCCGCAGGTGCGCGCGCTGGTGCTGTCCGGACACCAGGAGCCGGACGTGGTGGAGCGCTGCTTCCAGGCGGGAGCGGCGGGCTACCTGTGCAAGCTGAACGCGGGCGTTGACGACGTGGTGCGGGCCGTGGGGCGTGTGGCCCGGGGCGAGCGGCTGCTGCCCGTGGACATGCTCCACGCCAATGCCATGCAGTTGGACGACCTCGAGATGCCGGCCTCCGCGCTGTCTCGGCTGACCCTGCGCGAGCGCGAGGTGCTGGGCTACGTGGCGGCCGGCGCGGACAACCTGAAGATCGCCGCCCACCTGGGCATCACCGAGCGCACGGTGAAGGCCCACCTGACGAGCATCTACCGCAAGCTGGGACCGGAGAACCGCGCCCAGCTCGCGGTGATGGCGTGCGAGCTGGGCGTGACCCGTCCCGTGCTGGCCTGAGGCTGTTCCCTCAAGGCGGCGCGGCTTCCTCCGCGCCGTCTTCCAGCGCTTCCCGGGGGTCGCCCAGGTGCTGGAGGAACCACTCCCCGGCGAGCTCGGCCACCTGTTCCAGCTCCGAGTCCTCCTGGAAGTGGTGGGTGGCGCCCGGGATGATGTCCATGCGCTTGTCGGAGCGGAGTGCCTCGTAGGCCCGGCGGTTGATGTCCAGGCCCAGCGTGTCCGCGCCGCCCACCAGCAGCAGGGTGGGGGCCTGCACCTTGGGCAGCACCGCCCCTGCCAGGTCCGGACGGCCGCCACGCGACACGACGGCCTCCACCTGATCAGGCCGGAAGGCCGCGGCCGCCAGCGCCGCGCCCGCGCCGGTGTGCGCGCCGAAGTAGCCCACGTTCAGGCCCGCGGAGGGGCCCTCTCGCCGGAGCCACCGGGCCGCGCCCGCCATGCGCATGCCCAGCAGGCCCACGTTGAAGCGCAACTGCCGCGTCCTGCGCTCCTCCATCTCCTCGCGGGTGAGCAGGTCCATCAACAAGGTGCCCAGCCCCATCGCCTGGAACAGGCGCGCGGTCTGCGCGAGCCGTGGACTCTGGAGGCTGCTGTCGCTGCCGCGCGCCAGCACCACCACGCCCCGGGCCCCCGAGGGCACCGCCAGCCGTCCTCGGACGAGGACGGCGTCATCGACCGGCACCATCACCTCGCGCTCCAGATGCGAGCGCGCCGCCGGTCCGACACCACGTTGTCGCGCCTGGGACTCCCGCGCTTCTTCCCACCCGTGGTCCTGCCCTACCGCATTCAACCCCGTTCGTGACCGGGGACCTGTCATACAGGCTCCTCCCGTCTGCGTGTGGCTGGTTACCGCGTCTGGCTGAGAAACAGTCTGAACATGGCCCCACCCGTTGTGACCTGCCGGAGGGGGCCGGGTGTCCAGCGTAGGACAGGGCCCGCGGGGCAGGCCACGACGCCCCGGGGAGGGCGCCCTTCCTCGCACGCCACCCCTGACGGGGTGGGGCGGTTCAGGGCTTCGTGGCCACCACCAGCTCGAAGGGGCCGGGCAGCACGTGCGCGTCCGTGAAGCCCGCGGCGGTGAGCCCCTCCAGGTAGAACTCCACCTCGCGCAGCCGGCTCACGCACGTGTCCACGCCGATGAGGAAGTAGGACCAGAAGAACTGGGCCGCCAGCCGCTCCGGGGTGCGGAACTCCTCGCAGATGAGCACGCGTCCGCCGGAGGGCAGGGCGGCGAAGGCGGCCTGCATCAGCGACCGCGCCACCTCCGCGGGCCAGTCATGCAGCACGCGCACGAGCGACAGCGCGTCGTAGCCCCGGGGCAGCGGCTCCTTCAGGAAGTCGCCGCCCACGAAGCCCAGCCGCTTGGCGGACAGGCCCGCGCGCTCGCGCGTGCGCGCGACGAGGGGTTCCGTGGCGGGCAGGTTGTAGACGTCCACGGAGAGCATCGGGTGCTGGCGCAGCAGGTGCTCCGCGAGCGTGCCGTCCCCACCGCCCACGTCGAGCAGCCGGGCCTCGGAGGGCCACAGGGTGCTCGCGTGCGCGCGGAACGTCTCCAGGATGGGGCCCAGGCCCGCGGACATGCTGGCCTCGAAGCCCTCCACCTGTTCGGGCGTGCGCGGAGGCCAGTCGAACGACGTGGCGGACATGGAGTGCTCGCCGTGCAGCGTCTCCGGCAGCCGGCCGTACAGGGCCTTCCAGTCGTACTTCTCGCGGTCGCGCTCCAGCGACCCCGCGCCGAGCACGAGCTCCGCCGCCTCGCGCAGGCCGGGCACGCCCCGGTAGCGCGCCGCCTCCAGCGTGTCGCTGGTCTGCTCGCGCTGCACCAGCCCCAGGCTCTCAAGGCAGTCGAGGAACTTGTAGAGCCGCTTGGGCCGCAGGTCGTACTTCGTGGCCAGCTCGCCCAGCGTCACCGGGCCGGGCTCCAGCGCGTCCAGCAGGCCCAGCTTCAGCGCGGTCTCCACGACGTCCATCGCGCGGGCGCCGTTGAACAGCAGGTGCAGCAGGGCGCGAGGCGACGGCGCCTCACGTGTGAAGGGAGGCATCTGGCTGCTCATGCGGCTTCATTGTGCTGCGCTTCGATGAGCGCGTCCATGAAGGCGTCCACTTCCTCGAGCGTGTTGTAGAAGTGTGGCGCGGCGCGCAGGAAGCCCCGGTGGCTGCAGATGAAGCCTCGCGCCACCAGCCGCGCCGTCACCTGGGCGTCGCCGGGGAAGCTCATCGCCACCACGCCGCCGCGCTGGTCTGGCTCTCTCGGCGTCACCACGCGCAGGCCTGCCTCGTCCGCGCGCGCCATCAGCTGGCCGGTGAGCTTCAGCGAGTGCTCACGCACGGCGTGGATGCCCACGTCCTTGATCAGCTCCAGGCCGGGACGGGACAGCAGCACCATCAGCGGCGCGGGTGTGCCGCCCATCATCCGGCGCGCGTCCGGCGCATAGTCCGTCGTCTGCTGGAAGCCGAGCGGTGACGCGCCGGCCAGCCAGCCGGTGACCGCGGGCCGGAGCGTGGGCAGGAGCCCCGGGCGCACGTACAGGAAGGCGGCCTCGGAGCCGCCCAGCCACTTGTGCGCGCCGCCCATGAGGAAGTCCACGTCCAGCTGGCGCACGTCCACGGGGACGGTGCCCACGGTCTGGTACGCGTCCGTGGCGATGAGCGCTCCGGCCGCGTGCGCCGCCCTCGCGATGCGCGCGACGTCCAGCACGGCGCCGGTGGCGAAGGCCCCGTGCGCGACGCAGACGATGAGCGTGCGCTCATCGATGGCCGCCTCCAGCGCGGCTTCGTCCACGCGGCCATCCTTCGACGGGACGACGACCAGCTCCGCCCCGTAGCGCGCGAAGCCCTTCCAGATGAAGGGCACCGTGGGGAACTCCAGGTCGGTGATGACGACGCGGCGGCGCTCTCCGGTGAACTCCAGGCACGAGGCCAGGCGCGACAGGTGCGCGCTCAGGTTGGTGTCCAGCGCGACGGAGCCGGCGGGTGCGCCGATGAGCTCCGCCACCCCGTCCGCGTACGCCTGCATCTGGGACAGCCACATGTCCCAGGTGTCATCGCGCCACGCGCGCATCGTGTTCCAGTACTGCGCCAGCACGCCCTCCACGGCCCGGGGCAGCGCCCCGGTCGAGTTGCTGTTGAGGTACGTGCAGGTCTGGAGCAGCGGGTACTCCGCGCGCAGGGCTCCCGGGAGTGCCGCCACGGTCACGACTGGCTCCGCAGCTCCTGGGCGTGGGTGTACGCCGAGACATGCGCGGCGTGCGGATGCGCGTGAGGTCCGTGAGGAGTCGGAGCGTGGGGCACCGCCGCATGCGGCCCGTGCGCCACCGGCGCGGGAGCCGCCGCCGCATGGGGAGCGGGCACGTGCGGCACCGACGCGTGCGGGGCGTGGACCACCGGCGCGTGCGCCACGTGCGGAGGATGGGCCGCCGCGTGCGGAGCGTGTGAAGCCAGAGCCGGCTGTGCGTGGACGGCCGGAGCATGGGCCACCGGCGCGTGCTGAGCATGCATCGGGCAGCCGCCGCCGGTGCGCGCCTCGTGCGCAGGGACCGGGGCCGCGTGAGCCGTCGCGGCGTGAGCCACCGAGGCGTGCTGCGCATGGGCCGCGTGGATCTCCGAAGCATGCGCCATGACGGCGTGAGCCACCGAGGCGTGCTGAACGTGGGCCGTAGCGGAGTGCGCATGGACCGCGGAGGCGTGCGCCGCCGGAGCGTGGACCGGGGCCGCGTGGGCCGCCGGAGCGTGGACCGGGGCCGCGTGGGCCGCCGGAGCGTGCTGCATGTTCATCGGGCAGCCGCCGCCGGTGCGCGCCTCATGCGCAGGGGCCGGGGCCGCGTGCGCCGTCGCGGTGTGATGGACCTGCGCCGCCGAGGCGTGCTGCGCGTGCGCCGCCACATGGGCGTGCGCCGCCTGCGCCTGGGCCACCGGCATGTTCACCGCCGTGTCCTTCATCGCGTTGATGGCGGCCATCGGGCAGCCGCCGCCGCGCGACTCACCCGGCGTGTAGCCACCCTCGCGCTTCCAGCCCGCGGTCAGCTCCACGCGCACGTCCCACAGCGCGCGGAACAGCGGCAGCGTCATGCGCGCCTGCAGCACCTGCGAAGGCAGCCCGTCCAGCGCCTTCACCGTGCGGTCGATGCCAATCGTCCGGCGCACCAGCTGGTAGTGCGCGTACAGCCATCCCTGGAAGCTCTCATCCACCGTGACCAGCTGCTCGCAGACGTGCTGCAGGTCCTTCGGCCCCCCAGCCGAATAGACCTGGAACAGCGTCAGTCCGCGACGCGCCAGCATGCGCTCCATGGCGGACTCCAGCCCGTCCGCCGCGAGGCGCAACGTGTTGTAGCCCGGCGACTCCTGGCCGCTGCCGTTGCCCAGGCTGCGGCGGATGACCTGGTACTCGGACGGGGTCATCGTCTCCAGGATGGCCATCTCCGCGCTGATGCCGGCGATGATCTTCTGCACCCGGACCAGCCGCGCGGACACCGCCCACAGCGCGTCGCGGTCCATCTCCGCCACCACCTCCACCATCTCCCGCGACGCCAGCTTCAGGTACAGCTCCTGGGACTGGTGGACGATCTGGAACATCAGCTCGTCATGGGAGACCAGCTCGCCTTCCGGAGACTGCAGCGCCAGCAGGGTGTCCGTGTGCAGGTAGCGCTCGTAGTCCAGCTCGCCCTTGCCCACCCACTTCTTCAACATCACGTTGAACAGCGGTTGAGTCAGCTCCTGCTTCAGCTTTTCGGCGTGGCTGTAATCGGTCGACGTATGCAAGGTGCCTCCGGGGGGACGCAGGCAGATCGTGGTGGGTAGAGCGCGCCCCAGTCGGGAGGAACAGTGAGCGCGTAAATCTCTAGAAGCGACTACCTTACAGCCCTTTTGGTGAACTTCAAGTCATACAGGGCTTGCTGGTTATCGATTTTTGAGATTCCCATCCGTCCGGAGTACGGGGTGGCCCGAGGGGTCGGGCTCACCCAGGGGGTGGGTCAGCTCTCAACCGGTGAGGGATTCCGGTTGGGCGACGCCGGGCGAGGCTTGAGGCGCATGGCGTGGAGCTTCTGCGCCAATTCCGCGCCCTGAACGCTCTTGGAGATGTAGCCGTCCGCGCCGGAGGCAATGGCCAGCGAGCGCAGCTTGGCCTCATCCGAGGCGGAGTAGAGGATGAAGCGGGTGCCGGGGGGCGCGTACTGGCGCGCCAGGCCCACCACCTTGTCCCCCTTGAGGGCGGGGAAGTTGACGTCGATGAGCACGAAGTCCGGCTCGGAGGCGCGCACGATGTTGGACACGCCCAACGCGGACGTGTGGGTCTGCACATCGAACCCGTACGCGCTCAGCGAGCGCTGCACGAGGTCGAGCAGATCCGGATCGTCGTCCACGACAAGGACGCGCGGTTTGGCTTCAGCCATGGCTTCTCCCTAGGTACTGACGAATCGTCTCGATGAGCTGATCGCGGTCCAGGGGCTTGGTCATGTAGGCCGTGCAACCGGCCGCCTGAGCCTTGTCCTGGTACTCGCGACCCGCGTGTGCCGTGACGGCGATGACGGGCACGTTCTGCCCATCCGGCAACGCGCGGAGCCTGCGCGTGACTTCCCAACCGTCGAGCCGCGGCAGGGACAGGTCCATGAGGATGAGGTCCGGCGCGTCGTTGCGGGCCCGCTCCAGCCCCTGCTCGCCGTCCTCCGCCTCGATGAGGTCATACAGTCCGCCAAGGTACCTGCGGACGATGTCGCGGTTCTGCTCGCTGTCCTCCACGTACAGCACGCGAGGCAGCTTCCCCGCGGACGCCGCCCGCTGGGTCATCAAGAGGCCCTTGGCCTGCGCGATGACGTCCTCCAGCGCGTGGCCGCCCTTGCGCACGAAGCCCGCGAAGCCGTCGCGCAACAGCGTCTCTTCTTCGGTGGACAGCGTCTTGCCGGTGAGCACCACCACCGGCACGGACAGCTTCTCCGCGCGCAGCCGGCGCAGCACCTCGAAGCCGTCCAGGTTCGGCATCATCAGGTCCAGCACCACCAGCGACGGCGGAGACACGCGCGCCTTGAGCAGCGCGTCCTCGCCGTTGCGCGCCTCGTTGGTGGAGAAGCCCGCGCGGCGCAGGTTGCGGCTGACCAGCTCGCGCGTGGCCGCGTCGTCGTCCACCACCAGCACGTCGCCCGTGGCGGCGGAAGCGCCCGCGGAGGCCAGGCTCTTCTGCACCACGTCCACCAGGCGCTCCGGCTCCACCGGCTTCACCAGGTACTCGCACGCACCCAGGCTGAAGCCGCGGGCGCGCTGCTCCTCCACCGACACCAGGATGACCGGGATGGCGGCCAGCGCCGGGTCGCTCTTCAGCTGGCTCAGGACGGACCAGCCGTCCATGCGCGGCAGGTGGATGTCCAGCAGGATGGCCTGCGGCTTCACCTCGCGGGCCAGCTTCAGCGCGGCGAGGCCGTCATTGGCCGTCACCACCCTGAAGCCCGCGGGCTCCAGCTGGCCCGTGACGAGCTGCTGGATGAGCACGTCGTCGTCCACCACCATCACCGTGCTGCCCGGCCGCGCCATGGGCGCGAGCTTCTGGGCCACGTCGTGGAAGGGGACCAGGCGCTCCGTGGCGTGCGGGCTGTCCGCGCCCACGGTCGTCGCCAGCACGTCCGGCAGCCGCACCGTGAAGGTGGAGCCGCGGCCCAGCGTGCTCTTCACGTCCACCGTGCCGCCCAGCACGCGGGTGAGCTCGCGCACGATGGCGAGCCCCAGCCCCGTGCCGCCCACCTTGCGCGTGGTGGTGCCGTCCACCTGGCGGAACTTCTCGAAGATGAAGGGGAGCTGATCCGACGGGATGCCCACGCCGGTGTCCTCCACCGTCATCAGCAGCTCGCCGCCGCCCGCGGGCACCACCGTGAGCGCCACTTCTCCCGTGTCCGTGAACTTGGCCGCGTTGCTCAACAGGTTGAGCATGATCTGCCGCAGCTTCAGCGCGTCGGTGCGGATCTCCTTCGCCTCGGTGTCCACGTTCACCGTGAGGGCCACGTCCTTGCCCTTGAGGTACTCCTTCACGGTGGCCATGCACTCGTCGGCCAGCTCCTGCACGTCCACCGGCTCGGTGACGACCTCCACGCGGCCCGCTTCAATCTTGGACAGGTCCAGGATGTCGTTGATGAGCGCCAGCAGCGTCTTGGCGTTCGTCTTCACCACGTTGAGGTCGCGCCGGCCGTGCGGCGTCAGGCGGCTGCCCTCCTCGCGCATGAGCAGGTCGCAGTAGCCGATGATGCCGTTGAGCGGCGTGCGGATTTCGTGGCTGAAGTTCGCCAGGAACTCGCTCTTGAGGCGCACGGCGCCTTCCGCCTCGCGGGCGCGCTCCTCTTCATTGCGCTTGGCGACGGAGAGCTCCTGGGCCAGCCGGTCCAGGTCCTCGTTCTGCTGGCGGATGATCTCCATCTGGAGCGCGCGCTGCTGGTAGCTCGCCAGGGAGCGGGCGGACACCGCGCGCGTCTTCTTGATCTCCTCCAGGCTGGCGGCCAGCTGCTTGTTGGCGGCCTCCAGCTCATCCCTGGAGGCGCGCAGGGCCTCCTCGTTCTGCTTGCGGTCGGAGATGTCCTCCGTGACGCCCATCACGAAGCGCGCGACGTTCTGGTCGTCCAGGAGCGGAATCTTGCGCGTGGCGAAGATGCGGTCCACGCCGTCCGCGCGGGCCACCTCCTCGAACGTCTTCATCTTGCGCGTCTCGAGGATCTCCGTGTCGATGGCGATGAACGACTCCGCCTGCTCCTTGGGGAAGTAGTCGTGGTCCAGCTTCCCCAGCAACCACTCCTTGGTGACCCGGAACGCGTCCGCGAACGTCTTGTTCACCACCACCAGCCGGCGCGTCTCCGCGTCCTTCACGAACAGCACGAAGGGCAGCGCGTCGATGATGTTGCTGAGCAGGTAGTTGGTGCGCTTGAGCTCCACGCCCGTCATCTGGTGCTGGGCGCGCTCGGCGTGCAGGCGCAGCTCCCGCGCCACCACGAAGGGCAGGTGGCCGTAGCGGTCCTCGCTGACGTAGTCGCGCGCGCCGGCGCGCATGACGGCGGCCAGCGTGTCCGCGCTCCAGGTGGGCGCGCTCACCACGAAGGCCGTCTCACGGCCGCGCTTCACCCAGGCGGCCTGGACGTCCTCCCAGGTCATGCCCGGCAGCTCGGACCCCACCAGCACCAGGGCCCAGGGGCGCTCCAGCGCCTGCTCCAGGGCTTCCCGCGTACTGACGGGCTCCAGCGTGAGCATGGAGAGGATGTCCTCCTTCTCCAACGCGTCGCGCATGGCGCGCGTCTCACGCTCGCTGCCCACCAGGAGCAGGGACAGGGTGTAACCGAGGGGCGCTTCGGCTTGGGCCACGTCGAACGGGTGGTGGGCCATGGTCTGTTTAGTTGGAGCCGAACGCGAGCACGGTCAGCGTGGTGTTGATGTGGAAGCCCGAGTAGATCTCGAATTGCACGTTCATCCCAGCAGCGGACGGTGCAAGCTTCATGGCCTCGGAGAGCTTTGGCAACATGCCCTGGGCCTGCGCGTACCACAGGCGTCCGCTGCAGTGGAACAGGAGGGCGGCCTGGGGGTTCTGCACCCGCCTGGGCAGTTCCTCCTGGAAGAAGTCCCGCGTCATGCCCGCCAGGTCGCCAGCCTTCATCAGGTCCAGCTCACTGCCCTCCTCCAGGAGGTTGGCGAACAGGATGGAGCCGTCCTCCAGGGGGCGCCACGCGGCGCGGATGAAGTACTCGCGGCCTACCTTGAGCGCGGTGGGGCGCAGCGCGAAGCCACCCGGCCGGCCGAACTCCAGGTCCGCGATGTTCTCCACGCCCAGGATGTCCGCGTAGCGCCGGGCGGCGGGCTGGCCGTCGATCTCCAGGGCGCGCGTGTGCGTCTCGTCCACCTTGGTGATGGTCATGCGCTCGCCGGTGGGCACGTACCAGTGCGAGCGCAGCGCGGCCCAGGGCGCGTTCGTCTTGAACAGGGCCACCAGCACGCCGTCGCCGGCCACTTCGCCATCCACGTGGATGAGGGCGGACTGGCGCGCGGGGTCCGTCTCTGAGTCGCTGGCGCCGCCGCCCACGAGCACCAGGGTCTGGTTCTTCTCCAGGATGCCCAGCAGCAGCTCTTCCTTCTTGTAACGGAAGCCGTCGTCAATCACGAGGCCCACGTACCGGCGCGCGTCCAGGTCCTGCTGACGCACGCCCAGCTCCTCGCACGCGCGCTTGATGGCCTGCGCGCCCGCGGCGATGGCGTCCCCGGTGAGGCCCGAACCCAGGCCCAGGCCCACCTCGAAGTCGCCGGAGAGCGCGCCCATCACCACGCTGTTCTCGTGGATGCCGTTGTTGTCCAGCTCCCCGGCGGTGGTGGCGCCCACCAGCCGGGTGTCCTTCGGCAGCCGCTCGCGCACCGCGCGGTTGAGCGCGCGCTGGTCGCGCTGGCGGGCCGCGAACAGCGTCACCAGCTTCGGCGGGGGGCCGTGCAACTGGCGCAGGAGGTCCTCGGCGACGGCGACCGGATCCGTGAGGGTGGAACGAGCCGTCTGCATCTTCACGTGCGCCATGAGGACCTCCGTGCGAACCGGCGGCGGCTAGAAGCCGGCGCCGGGGTGTGTCTTGTGACAACTGCCGGTGCACTGCTGGAACGACTCGCGGCCCCCGCCGACGTACATGCTCTCGATGGGGCCGAACTTCGCCACGTGGCTCTCAGGGTAGCTCTTGTGGCACGACAGGCAGGCGGCCTTGCTGGTGCGCTGCGTGGTCTCCTGCTTCAGGTGGCAGGACGAGCACTTCTCCAGGGGCGCGTCGAAGCGGTTGGAGCGCGAGTGGATGAAGTGCGTGCGCACGAAGATGGGCCCTTCCAGTTCGAAGCCCAGCGGAGCATGACACGACGCGCACGCGGCGCGGTTGTCGTTCGCATGGAGGACTTCACCCAGATCGCCGCCCTTGCTGTGGCAGGTGTTGCACGGACCCGTGGTCAGGGCCGCGCTGGTGTGCGTCTTCGTCCCCACCTGGATTTCGATGGTGCGCGACGCCGGAATGTCCTCGCCCAGGTAATTGCGGCGCGCCTTGGCGGTCACCAGGTAGGTGCCGGGCTTCACGTCCGCGGGCAGGGTGTAGGTCCAGGTGTCGCTCACGGGCGCGTCCCAGCGGCCGTCGTTGGGGAAGAAGGCGCCGCCGAAGAGCTTGTTGGCGGGGGGGAAGGTCATGAACTGCGCATAGACGCCGTCGCGCGCCGGGGTGGCGATGGTCTGCACGTCCTGCGAGTCATCCAGGAAGGCCTCCAGGTCGACGATGGTCCGGATGGGCTGGATGTCCTGCGCCGGCCCGATGAGCTGCGTCATCATCATCCGTTCCTGGTGCTTGCGGCGATAGTAGGTCGTCGTGGGGTTGAAGAACGCCTGATAGTACTGGATGCCGCCCGGGCTACCGGGAGCGCCCGGAGGTGCGACCTCATTGTAGGTTGGGAGGCTCCCGGCCTTGTGCAGGCGCTTGCCCTTGCCGTCCTTCAGGGTCATCTGGAAGGTGACGTCCGACCCGGGGGCATACGTGCCGTCCTTGCGGGGCGCCGTCACGGGCTTGATGTCGATGCCGAACCCGTAGCTGAACTCCGGCTGGGACACCTGCGTGACGGGGATGTAGTAGGGGGCGAACGGGCGCAGGCTCCAGCGCAGGCGCAGACCCGCCGTGCGGGAGTTGAAGGTGAGGGTCTGCTTCTTCGCGTGGTCGTACGCGTTGCGCAGCTCCACCAGGGCCTCTTCCTCATAGGCCCGGGCGCCGTTGCAGTCCGTGAGCGAGCGGCAGTCGCGCGTCCACTGGATGGCGCGCATGCGGCGGACGAAGAAGTCGTCGCGCTCCGTGCGGCGGGTGTCGTCGCTGCCGATGTTCAGCAGCACCGGGGCGCCCGTCAGCACGCCGCGCGAGTCCACCGGCTCCACCGTGAAGAGGCTGGTCGCCTTCATCCACGCGGCGTCACGGTAGAAGCGGCGGCGGGTGAAGGTGCCGTCCGGGTTCGACAGGCCCACGAACTCCTGGTCCGCCAGGCGCACACCCGACCACCCGATGGCCAGGAAGTCGCTGTTCTGGCGCAGGCCGTCCACGCCCTCGTCCCTGGACGCGGTGAGGGAGGCGCGCAGGTCAATCTGGTTCACCCAGAAGCTCTGGCCGGCCTTCACCTTGATGGGCACGCCCTTGCCGTTGTCCACCTCCAGCGCCAGGCCCACGGCCGGCTCGCGGTTGCCGCCGCCCAGGATGTCGCCCAGCGACAGGTCCTGGCCCTGGACCGCGAGCTGCGGCTCCACGTTGGCGGAGGACTCCAGCTCCGTGGACTCCGGCCCGCCGCACGCCACCGTCAGGGTGGCCAGGGTGGCCAGCAGGCTCGCGCGGCCCGCCGTGAACAGGTGGGGGGAAGTGCGAGAACACCGCTCCCGAATCGTGTCAGTTCCAGCCATGAGGGGACTCCTCCGAACGCGTATGTGCGGACGGCTGCCGAAGCAGCGTCGCGGCCAGTGGACCCGGGTGCCCTTGCGTCGGGGGGACGCTGGCGGAGGGTCACTCTCAAATCCGGCTTTTGCCGGAAACGAGCAGTTCTAGCCACACGGAGAATATCCACAATCAACAGAGCGATTCAACTTCTGAGAATTATTCCACCCAGAGGCGAACTCGAACTGTCCGTGACTGGATGGGAAGGGCCTCTGGGGCGCAACCCACCCGGGAGGGTCATATTCGAATCGATTTTCCCACTTCCTCCTGTGCTTCCAGGGTGAACGGGAGTTCGACCGTGAACTCCGAGCCTTCTCCCAGCCGGGAGTGGACGCGGATGGTGCCGCCGTGGGCTTCGACGAGCTGGCGGACGATGTAGAGACCCAGGCCGAAGCCCGGCGCGCGGCTGTCCGTCGTGACCCGCTCGAAGCGGGTGAACAGGCGCTGCTGGGCCTCGGCGGGGATGCCGGCGCCGTGGTCCCGCACCGACATCTGGACCCGGTGTGAGTCCTCGTCCACGTTCACATGCACCTCCACCGGCTGGCCCCGGCCGAACTTGAGCGCGTTGCTGACCAGGTTGGTGAGGACGCGGTCCAGGCGCTGGCGGTCCCAGCGTCCGCGGGCCGCGTCGCGGGCGTGGACGGTGAGGGCGCAGCCGGCGGCGGCGGCCTGGTCCTCGTGGCGGGCGGTCACCTCGTGCGCCAGCTCCGCCAGGTCCATGGGCCGGGCCTCCAGCACCAGCCGGCCGCCGGACAGGCGCGACAGGTCCAGCAGGTTGTGCACCAGCTGCCCCAGGCGCTTCGTCTCGTCCTCGGCCAGGAGCAGCCCCTCGCGCAGGCGCGGGTCCTCCGTGTGCGCGGGCGCGCACTGCAGGCGCATGCGGCGCAGGCGCAGCTGCAGCGAGCTGAGCGGAGTGCCCAGGTCGTGCGCCGCCACGCCAATGAGCTCCAGGGCGTTCTGCGTCGCCGCCAGCAGGCGGGCGTTGTCCAGCGCCAGCGCGGCGCGCGCGGACAGCTCCTCCAGGAAGGCCTGGTCCACCGCGCCGTAGTGGCGGTGGGGCCGGGTGGACAGGAGGCACAGCGCGCCCAGCACGCGGTTGTCCACGACGAGCGGCACGCTCAGCGCGGAGCGCACGCCCAGCGCGCGCCACAGCTCCGCGCAGGTGCTGTCGCTGACGGAGGAGGGCAGCCGGTCTGGATCCACCTCCGCGAAGCGCTCGGCGCGGCCGGTGTGCATGACGCGCGCGGGGCCGGGCTCGTCCTGCGAGGGCCTGCGCAACAGCGGCTCCCACAGCCGCGCCTGGGTGGCCGCGTCCGCGCACGTCACCGCGCCGGGGCGCACGCCGCCCTGGCCGTCCGGCAGGTAGAGCACGCACGCGTCAGCGATCTCCGGCACGCACAGGCGGGTGAGCGCGTTTCCCAGCTCCTTGGCGCCGGCCTGCGGCTGCAGCACGCGTCCCGCCTCCGCGAGCAGCGCCTGCATGCGCTCGGTGCGCTTGCGCTCGGTGATGTCGCGCGTCACCTCCGCGAAGCCCTGCAGCGTGCCGCCTTCCGTGTAGAGCGCGGTGAGCAGCGTCTCCGCCCAGAAGCGCGAGCCGTCCTTGCGGATCCGCCAGCCCTCCGCCTGCAGGCGCCGCTCGCGCGCGGCCCGCTCGCGGTGGGAGGCGGGCAGGCCGTGCGCCACCGCGTCCGGCACGTGCAGCACCTCCACGCGCTGGCCCACGATGTCGGAGGACGTCCACCCGGTGAGCCGCTCCGCGCCCGTGCTCCAGCAGGACACCGTGCCATCCGGCTCCAGGAAGCACAGCGCGTAGTCGCTCACGCCATCCATGAACAGGTGCAACCGCTGTTCACTCTGCACGGCTTCCGCGTGCATGGGGCCCAGCGCGTTGCGCAGCACCACCACCAGCGCGACCAGGGCGCCCAGGCCCAGCAGGCCGGAGAGGATGTCGGAGGCGTGATGGAGGACGGCCCCGTCGTCCACCGTCAGCGTGTGGGCCGTGGACACAAGGGTGGCAAGCAGGATGAGTCCGGCCAGAAGGCATACGGACAGACCTGCCCCGACCCGCTGAGCGAAGGTCCAACGTCGCAGCATGTGGCACTCCCCCCCGACGGCACCGAGCGCTTCTGTGCAGAAGGACGCTCAACATCACCGAAAAGGTGGGGTGAGCGACATCGCACTGTCGGGCAGGGTATTCTATAACCCTGTTTTTACCTGTTTGTCATGAAATCATGGACCCTACCCGCAGGGATGGGAAAGGTCTGGCGGGCAGGACGCGGCGGGGCTGTCGGATGGTGGACGATGCCCCGGCGCTTTCCGGGAGCTCGGGCCTGGAATCAAGGGGTTGGAAGAGGTGGAGGTGCCCGTGAAATGGCCTTCCGGGCGCCGGGACGTTATGCAGCGCCCCTTCCTCGTCACCCAGGTGTTGCACGGCATATGGCGTCTCTCGTCGAAGGTCTGAAGGTCCGCTACCTCCCGCAGCCCGAGTGGGGCGTGGGGCATCTGCTGTCGCTGCAGGAGCAGGGGGCCAAGGCCCTCATCGCCTTCCCGTCCCGCGAGGATGCGCCGGTGCTGGTGTCCACGCGCGGCGGTGCGCTGGTTCCCTACCAGCTGCCCAAGGGCGAGCCCATCCAGACGCCGAAGGGACGCAAGGCCACCATCCTGGGCGAGGAGCCGGGCGCGCGCGGACTGCGCCGCTACGTGGTGCGCTTCGAGGACACGGGCGAGGAGGACGAGCTGCCGGAGTCGGAGGTGCGTGCGCTGGCGCCGCGCTCCGACCTGTTGTCCACGCTGCGCGACGGGCGGGTGGGGGACGCGAAGGCGTTCATGCTGCGCAAGCAGGCGCTGGTGCTGGACGACGAGCGCCGGGGTGACGCGCTGGGCGCGCTGCTGGCCAGCCGGGTGATGGTGAAGCCGCACCAGGTGGGCGTGGTGCAGCGCGTGTTGTCCGCGCGCCGGCCGCGCTTCGTGCTGGCGGATGAAGTGGGCCTGGGCAAGACGATTGAAGCGGGCATGGTGTTCAGCGCGCTGCGGCTGGTGGGCCTGGCGCGCCGCTGCCTGGTGGTGGCGCCCAGCCACCTCACCGTGCAGTGGCTGGTGGAGCTGTTCCACAAGTTCAACCAGCTCTTCACGCTGATGGACTCGGACCGCTACGAGCAGTCGCTGAAGGAAGCGCCGGACGTCTCTCCGTGGGCGCGCTTCCCGCTGGTGGTGACGAGCCTGGAGCTGCTCAGCCGCACCCGCGAGCACCGCGAAGAGGTGGCCGCCGAGGACGCCTTCTGGGACCTGGTCATCATCGACGAGGCGCACCACCTCAAGGGCGAGAAGGCCTTCGCCGCCGCGAAGGGGCTGGCCGCGAACTCGTGGGGCCTGTTGCTGCTCACCGCCACGCCCATGCAGTTGGATCCGGCGGAGTACCACGGCCTGCTCACCCTCATCGACGCGGCGACGGCGCCGTCCGTGAACGGCTTCGAGGCGCGGCTCCAGCGCCAGGAGGAGCTGTCCACCGCGGTGCGCGCGCTCATGGAAGGCAAGGGCGACGGCAAGGCCGCGAAGGCCGCCGTGGCCGCGCTGGCGAAGCGCTTCCCGGAGGACGCGAGCCTCCAGACGCTGAAGGAGAAGGAGGCGCTGCTCGCGCACCTGGCGGAGACGTACAGCCTGTCCGACCGGCTGGTGCGCAACCGGCGCGCGGTGGTGGGCGGCTTCTCCACGCGCAGGCTCCACCGGCACCCGGTGCAGCTCACGCCGGAGGAGCTGACGGCGCGTGACACGGCGCTCGCCACGCTGGCGAAGGGCACGCTGCGCGGCGCGCCGCTGGCCAACGTGCTGCGGCGCCTGGAGTCCAGCCCCGCGGCGTTCATGGGCGCGGTGAAGTCCAACCCGGCGCTGAAGGGCGCGGACCTCAAGCTGACCGGCCGGGACGCGAAGCTCATCGCGTTCGTGGGTGTGCTGCGCGGCATCTGGAATGCGGAGCCGCGCGCGAAGGTGCTCGTGTTCACGGAGAGCCGCGACACGCTGGACTCGCTCCAGTCGGAGCTGTCGCGCGAGGGCGTGGAGGCGCTGGGCTACCACGGCGATTTGCCGCTCGTGGAGCGCGACCGTCAGGTGGCGCGCTTCCGCGACCCGGAAGGCCCCCGCGTGCTCCTGTGCACGGAAGTGGGCGGCGAGGGCCGCAACTTCCAGTTCGCGCACCACCTGGTCCACTACGACCTGCCGTGGAGCCCCTCCACGGTGGAGCAGCGCATCGGCCGCCTGGACCGCATCGGGCAGGCGCACCCGGTGGAGATCCACGTCTTCGACCCCGCGGGCACGCTCGCGTCGGACGTGCTGATGCTGCTGGCGGACGCCGTGGGCGTCTTCGGTGAGACGGTGGGCGGCCTGGACGCGGTGCTGGAGGAGGTGGAGGACCGCATCGCGGACCTGGCCCTGCTGCCCCGCGAGGCGCGCGTGGAGTACGCCGCGGAGCTGAAGACCCGCGTGGAGGCGGCGCGTGAGCAGGTGAAGCGCGCGTACGACCCGCTGCTGGACGTGCGCAGCTTCGACAAGCCCGCCGTGGCCCGGCTGGTGGCGCGCGCACAGGAGCGCATGGGGGATGAGCCTGGCGACGAGGACTCCGACGAGGAGGCTCCACCGCTGGAGGACGGGCTGTGGAGCGTGGCGCGTGACCTGGACGAGCGCCTGGAGGAGACCGTCACGGAGCTGGCGCGCCGCGTGGGCATTGGCGTGGACACCGACGAACAGGTGGAGGCCTTCCAGGTGGCCTTCCAGTTCGGCCACGCGCTCAACGTGGAAGGCCTGCCCGGCATCGACGTGATGCAGGACCGCACCTTGCTGGGCACCTTCTGGCGCGACACCGCGGTGGAAGCGGAGGAGCTGGAGTACTTCGCCACCGGCCACCCGCTGGTGGAGGCGCTGTTCGGCTTCCTCAAGGACGGACCCTACGGCCGCAGTGGTTTCCGCCACATCGAGAAGCGCAGCGTGAAGAAGCCCGCGCGCGGCCTGGAGCTGCTCTTCCACGTCCAGCTGCCGGAGTCCCAGGACACCTCGCCCGGTGCCCGCGTGCCCAGCCGACAGCTGGCCCGCTTCCTGGCCCGCACCCTCCTGCCCGTCGCCGTGGTGGAGGGCCCCCAGGGCCCCGTGGCGGACGTTTCCGTACTCACCGCTTTGGAATCCGACGGCAAAGCCCTGAAGGGGGATGAAGTCCACCAGGCCTTCCCTGGCTTCGGCGCCTTCGTGGACGCCGCGCTGCCCGTGGCCCAGGCCGCCGCCGAGGCGGAGCTCGGCCGGTCCGCGAAGAAGGCCCGGGCGGCCATCGAGGTGGAGCGCGACTCGGCCGCCGCCCGCCTGCGCCTCTCCCTCTCCCACCAGGGCCTGCCCCCAGAGGAGGTGGAGGCCCAGGTTGACGCGGAGCGCAATCACTACGAGCGCCTGCTCCAGGCGCTCGCGGGGGCGAAGGTGGCGCTGGACGCGGCCTGCGGGTTCACCCTCAACCGCTGAGGCAAACAGTCCTGATAGTATGGAATCGGTCTGGCGGTGTTCCGGCCATTTGACCGATTCCCCAATCATCGAGAATCTAGGAGGAAGGCAGCCTCACCCACTATGGCCTTCCCCCACCCCCAGCGTCGGAAGCACGAGTCCGGTCAGGCCGCAGTGGAAGCGGCGCTGTGCATGCCGCTCGTGGTGTTCATGGTGCTGGGCTCGCTGCAGCTCTTCATGCTGCTGCAGGGCCGCATCCTGGCGCAGGTGGCGGTGTACCGCGCGGTGCGCGCGGGCAGCCTCAACCACGGCAGCTGCGAGGCGATGACGCACGCGGCGCTGGTGACGATGCTGCCCACGGTGGAGCACACGCGCACGCCCGCGCAGCTGGCCAACGCCTTTGACGAGCGCAAGCGCAACTACCTGCGCGTGCGCGGCTCGCGGGGGACGCTCTTCACCGAGGGGCCCATGGTGGAGATCGTCCGTGAGTCGCCGGATCCCGCCTGGGTGCGCAGCCTCGCGGGCGACGAGGACCTGCTGTTCGACGTGCCCACGGACTCCAATGCGGAGATGCAGCGGCGCACGCTCGAGATCCGCATGGTGGCCTGGTACTACATGCGCATCCCGTTCGCGGACTGGGTGATGAGCCGCATGTTCCTGGCCCAGTTCCACCTCAAGAACTACACGGACGCGAACCCGCTCAACCCGGCGCAGAAGCAGTCGGACTGGTGGGCGGACACCGACGTGGAGCTGGGGCCGGATGACTGGCCCGGCGGCGACCTGGGCGAGCGGATGCTGCGCTGGAACGCGCAGGGCCACTACCTGTTCCCCATCCAGGTCCACGCGGCCATGCGGATGATGACCCCGGTGAAGGCGTCGAACTTCAATGGAGGTGCCGGATGCAGCCTGCACGGCTTCTGAAGTCCGGCGCGCGCGGTCAGGCGCTGGTGCTGTTCTCGCTGACGTTCCTCCTGCTCACGCTGATGGTGCTGCTCACGCTGGGCTTCGGCATGCGCGCCAAGGAGCGCGTCGAAATCCAGATGGCGGCGGACGCGGCGGCCTACAGCCAGGCGGTGTCCACGGCGCGCACGTTCAACGCCATCGCGGTGATGAACCGCGCCCAGATTGCCCACATGGTGGCCATGGCGGGCACGCAGTCGATGATCAGCTTCGGCAGCCAGCAGTACGCCGCGCGGCAGACGTCCCCATGTGCCATGCCCGGCAACGACTGGTCCGCCCTGGACCAGGCGGCGGCCACGCAGGTGCAGATGCTGCAGGGGCGCGCGAGCTCCATGTTCCGCGCGGAGCTGGCCATCTACAACCATCTGGTGGGCACGCACCTGGCGAACCAGAACCTCACCCGGCTCATCGCCAAGGAGATCAACCCGGAGCTGGCCGCCCAGCCCGAGGGCGCCAACAAGTCCCTGTCGGAGGTGTCCGGCGGCGCGTCCTCCGGCTCCAGCTACGACGACCTGATGCAGCAGGAGAAGACGGGCTCGGTGCCGGCGACCTCCGGCGCGGTGATGCCCACGGGCGGAGGCCAGGGCACCGCCACGCTCAACGCCACCATGGGCAGCCTGGGCTGGACGTGGGTGCACAACCGGGGGAGCGGCAGCGCGGGCTTCGGCTCTGGCGCCGCCGCGCACAACCCGGGCTTCCATCACTACGGCAGCGCGTCCGCGATGGACTCCTCCACCTACCAGACCATCTCCGGCCGCAACTCGTGGGCGCACGACCACGGCCGCGCCGTCACCGGCATCTGCCCGGACGGGACCCCCTACACCGCCGGGGCGACGGACGCGTGGGTGATGTCCGACGAGCGCCAGTCCCTCGAGGACCAGCACGTCTACGGCGCGAAGGCGCCGCCCGGCCAGGGCGCGGAGAACAACACCACCGTGGATGAACGCCACACGCTGGGCGCCTGCGTGGTGTGCCCCGGCATCTGGCCTTATTCGGTGGGCTTCAACGCGGGGCTCCTGCACGGCAACGCCGACGAGAACGACTACGGCCAGCCCAAGCTGTACGCGATGCTCCACCGCGACTACGCCAGCGACGCGCGCCGCGCGAAGCCGGACCCCTGGAACCTGCTGTTCACCTTCAAGTTCGCGAACCAGGAGACGGAGTTCGACAACGCCGCGCCGCTCGGGCGCATCCTGCCCACCGGCCGCGAGGACGTGCAGCGCAACCAGGTGGCCCTGGCCGCGGGGCTCGCCTACTACCACCGGCCCCGGCCGGCGGCGGTGGGCGGCGGTTGGGAGGAGCCGCCCAACTTCCTCAACCCCTTCTGGCGCGCCACGCTGGTGAGCACCGAGGGCGCCCGCGACGACAAGCCCGCGAACAGCCTGCAGCAGGCGGGCTTCTCCGAGCACGCGGAAGCGCTGCGCCGCCTGGACAACGCCGGCTACCGGGGCGGCAGCAGCACGGGAGGGAAGTACTGATGCGCGCGCGCGCTTCCACGTCGCGCCGGGGACAGGCGCTCGTCGAGACGGCCCTGGGCTCCATGGTGTTCGTCACCATCCTCCTGTTCGGCATCTACTTCGCGGAGGTGGGCGCGCTGACGCTCAAGGTGCAGGAGGCCGCCAACTTCGCGCTGTGGGAGGCCACCGGGCACGTGATGCACAACCCGCAGGCCGGCGTCTTCCAGCGCGCCAACGCGGAGGCCCTGGCGTCGTCGGAGGCCGCGGGGCGCTACCAGGACTTCGACGGCCGGGCCAGCCACGCCAGCGGCGCGATGACCTTCCAGCTGGCCATCGCGCGCGCCACGCGGGTGAACGTGGACTGCGAGCCGACGCGGCCCGCGGGCAGCCCCGTGGGCATCCTGGGCACCCGCCCGGTGGACGCGGATCCAGGCTCGACGGCGCTGGGGCTGGCCATGGCCACCCAGTCCGACGGCATCTCCTGCAACGCCTCCACGACGTTGCGCGCGGAGCGGCTGGGCAACTTCATGGAGCCGGAGTTCTTCAAGGTGTCGCACCGGCTCGCCAGCGACCAGTTCCGCGTGTGCGCGGCGGGGCGCGCGTCGGGCGGGCGCTGCACCCGGCGCTTCTTCATGCTGCTGGATGACTGGGGCCTGTCCTCCGTGGCGGAGGGCCGTGAGTGCCCGCTCATGATCGACAGCGGGGGCACCTGCGGGAACGTGGACTACTACGGGTGGGCCGAGCGCGTGTACCGCGAGAACGGCGGCGGTGGGAGCGCCGGCGCCGCGCTGATGGCGGGCGTGGGCGCGGTGGGCGGCGTGAACGAGGACCAGTTCTTCATGAGCTTCCGCGGCTCGGAGAGCAACTACGAGCAGAGCATCGGTGGCTCGCACGCGGGCAACCAGACCGTCTGGGAGACCACCCCCTTCGTGGCGGACAACCTCTCCCCCACCTACCGGAACGACGGCCGGCGCAACAAATGGCTGGGAGGCGTGCCGCATTGATGCGCGCCGGGCGCGTGGCGGGAGCGGTGCTCTCGCTGCTGCTGGGGCTGTCCGCCCAGGCGGCTCCCGACGCGGGCGTGCCGGACGCGGGCGTGCAGCAGGCCGCGCCGCGCTTCGCGTGGCCCCGGCTCCAGGTCATCGCCCACGTGGAGTCCAGCGACATCGTGGAGGCGGGTGGCATCCCGGTGGCGCTGCGCGCGGTGCACGTGAAGGAGAACATCCGGGACCTGGTGCAGCGCTTCGCGGACGCGTTCCGCGACGGCGGCCTCTACGTGCCGCCCGGCAAGGAGCAGGCGCAGTACGCGAACAACGCGGCCATGCTCACCGCGTTGGATCCAAAGCGGCGCATCACCTACACCGTGGTGATGATGCCGCAGCCGGATGGCACCACCACGCTGTACCTGGGTGAGGCCAACCACGCGCTGGCGCGTCCACAGGAAGCGGCGGGGGACTTCGCGCCACTGCCGCCGCAAGCGAACGGCGTGCTGCGCGTCAACGCGGAGGGCTCACGCACGCTCACCTTCCAGGTGCCGCTCACGGGCCCGCAGGTGGACGCCTTCTACGACGACGCCCTGGCGAAGGCCGGGTGGAAGCGCGGCGATGAGCCCGGCCTGTACTCGCGGCCCGGCGCGGAGCTGCGGCTCACGCACCAGCCCTCCAAGGAGGGTCAGCGCGACGTGGTGCTCATCCACCAGCAGCGCGCGCGCTGATCAGGCGCGCAGCTTCTCGCGCAGCACCTTGGCGCGGCCCTGCATGTCGGGGTCCAGGCCGGTGAGCTCGATGGACTTCAGCCGCTGGTCCAGGCTCTTGGGCAGCTTCTTCTGGAGCGTGCCCGCCTCCTGGAGCGACTCCAGCTTCGCCAGCGCCTTGTCCACGATGCGCTCGCGCGGGTGGTCCAGGAGGCTGTCGAGGAAGTACGCGTCCTCGGGCAGGTCCGGATACTTCTCCAGGTAGTCCACCACGCCCTTCACCCAGTCCGCGCGCGTCTCCGACTCCTGCACCTTGCGCAGGGCGTCCTTCTGGGCCTTGCGCTTGCCTTCGGGGTCGAACGTCTTCGCGAGCCCTTCCGGCAGCTCGCCGCCGGTGAAGAGGGCGTCCGCGGCCGTCTTGTATTTCTGGTAGCTGGCGCTGCGCTCCAGCTTCTGCTGCGCCGGGTCGTCCTGGCGCGAGTGGTACTTGCTCTTGCCGCGCTGCGCGTCCAGCTCGCGGTAGGACTTGTTGCGCTTGCCGGTGAAGCCACCACCGTCGTTGTCGTCTCGGGCCATCTTCATCTCCCCTTGCGGGCGCGCCACAGCGCGACCAGTCCCCGCCGGACGAGGGTGCGCACCTGCGCCAGCTCCTCGGGGGCGAGGGGGTGCTCCTCGTCCTGCTCCGCCTCGAACAGCGCTTCCGTCACGTACTCCTGGAGGGCATCCGGCGCGGGCGGCGCATCCGGCTCCCTGTCCAGGGCCCTGGCATCCACGGCCGAGAGCCCCGGCGGCCAGCCCAGCTCCAGCATGGAGTGCAGCTCGAAGAGCAGGTGGCGGGCGACCCCATAACCTTCGTCCGTGAGGCCAGCGGCGTCAAGCGCACCCAGCAGGCTGTCCTGCCGGTTCTCGTAGGCATGCATCAGCCGCGTGCGCGCCTTGTCGTCGTCCTCCAGGTAACGCCAGGCGGCCTCCACGAATTCGCTGGAGGGGTCGTCCGGATGGAAGGGCGTGGGTGGCTGCAGCCGCTCCTTCTTCGGGCGCGGCGGGCGGGGGCCGTCCTCCGGCCGCACCGTCTTTCCCTCCAGCACCACGTCCCAGAGCCCCAGCAGGTTCTGGTACAGGCGGCGCGCCAGCTCCGGGTCCGGGAAGCGGGGCTCCCCGTCGAAGAGGGTGGGAATCACCTGGCCGGCATCGGCGCCTTCCGCGCGCGCCTCCTGCATGCGCTCGAGCACGTCGGCGGTGTCGCAGGGACTGCCAGCCAGCTCCAGCAGTCCGTCGAGCGTCTGTGCACCCTCGAACTGGCGGATGAAGTCGGGGGCTCGGTTCTTGGAACGGCTCATCGTGGAATGGACGGTAGGCACAAGGCGGGCATCCACGCACGGGGCAATCACACCGGAGCGGGCGTCGCTTCCGTTTCGGGCGCGGCGCCCCTACTCTGCGGCAGTCATGGCCGTGGAAACTTCGTCCGACCCCTTGAAGTCCGCGATGCAGGAACTCTACCGCGCTCGCGCGGTGGAAGGACCGCTGGGGGAGAACGGCCTGCGCACCGTCTGGCACCTGTCTCCCCAGGGCGCGGAGCTGATGTCCCTGGTGGACGAGGACGGCCGGGTGCGCCGCCAGGAGCTGACGCTCTTGGATGAACACTGCATCTGGGCCAGCGGACAGGGCGTGCGCACGGGCCGGGTGGAAGCCGGCGAGGCGCGGCCCGTGTCCACGGAGGTGCGCGCGGACCCGGAGCTGGTGCCGCAGCGGCTGGTGCGCGCCGCGCAGGCGCTCGCCACCTACGAGGGCCAGGACCGTTACATCCTGCACATGCAGCGCGTGCTGGCGCTCGCTCGCGAGGGGCTGGAGATGTCCAGCGTCACGTCGCCAGAGCACCTGGCGGACCCGTCAGGCCGCAACCCCGGCACGCGGGACACCGTCGCCACCCGGACCGTGACCTTCACGCCGGTGGCGCCGCCTCCGCGCGAAGCCGCTCCCGCCGCCGTCGCTTCAGCGCCCGCGCCGCGGGTGGCCCCGGAGCCGGAGCCGCTGGTGCTGCGGCACGGTCAGCCGCTGCCCAACGAGGTCCTGCCCCCGGTGGTGCGCAAGTCGGAGGGGCTGGTGATGGTGGCCGTCTTCGGCTTCGCCGTCGTGGTGGGGCTCGTCATGCTGTACGTGCTGACGCGGGGAAGCTGAGCCGCACGGGCGAGCGCTCGCCCATCAGGTGTGTCACGTCCGCGTCGGTGGGAACGGGGCCGGACGTCCTGCGGCCGGTGGTGACGCGCTCCGGGCCCAGCGTGGTGTGCAGCGGGTGCGCGTCCAGCACCAGCAGCACGGCCACCGCGGCGGTGAGCACCAGGCCGCCCACCCAATCCAGCGCGCGGGTCCGCCGGGCCTCCGCCGCTCGGTACGTCATCAGCCAGGCGAAGCCCAGCACCAGCAGACAGGAGAAGCAGCTCCAGCGCACCGTGCGCAGCCGCGCCGCCTGCGCCATGCCCTCCGCCATCAGGTCCGGGCGGAGCGAGCCGGGGGCCCGCGACAGCTTGGACAGCAACGTGAAGAGATGGTGCGCCTCCAGCGTGCCCACCACCGCCATGCCCGCCAGCGCCGCGGACACCAGGCTGCCCAGCAGCAGGCTGCGGCGCGTGTTGTCGTGGACCGCGCGCGCCGTGTTGTAGCGCGCCATGCCCAACGCCACCGACAGCGCGCCCAGCAGCACCGCGCTCGTCCAGGCCCCCAGCAGCCGGGGCGCCATCGCCTTGCCCAGGCCCGCCGTCAACGCGATGCCCGCGTCCGTGGCGGACACCATCGGCAGCGCCACCTGCATCCGCTCCAGCGCCACCTCCGTGCCCAAGAGCCCCAGCGTCCACGGCACCGTCGCCATGCCCACCATCACCGCCAGCGGCACCGTGCGGCCCATCAGCGTGGAGCCCGTCGCCAGCATGAGCAGGGGCACCTCCACCACCAGCGTCAGCACCAGCAGCGCCGCGAAGGGCCCCGCGGAGCTCACCACGCTCATCAGGCCGGCGGGACTGCCCAGGAGCACCGGCAGCGTGCTCCCCAGCACGCACACCGTGGTGGGGACTGCCAACGCCACGACGAACGGTCCGGGCGCGACGTGAGGTCTGACTGGAACAAGCATTTCCAGTGAGAATAGGGGGTCTGTGATTCCTTGTAATTCAGACGGGGGGACGGCCCACGAGCCAGTACACGACAGAGCAGACGGCGCCGGCCACGGGAGCCAGCACGATGCTCCAGAGAAGTGTCTGGCCGCAGTCCGCGCCTTCGCAGCCGATGCGCCCGTAGGCGAGCACGCCACCGGTGAGCATGGGCAGGTGCATGCCCGCGATGAACAGGCCCAGGCCGCGCAGCACGAGCCCCCGGTACCAGGGCCGCGTCCACAGCCGGAAGACGAGCGGGACGAGCACCAGCGTGCCGGTGAACGCGGCGGCCAGCGCGAAGTGCCGGGCGGCCACCGCGACGCACGCGCCCGCGGCCAGCAGCAGGGCGGGCACCAGCAGGAGCGCGTTGAGCGACAGCGGCTCTCGTTCGCGGGGCGGCGTCTGGGGCATGGGCCAGGGCGGAAGGCTCGCAGGGCGTGCCCGGTCGCGCAAGGTCAGCGATGGCGTGGAGCGAATGGGCACGGGACCCATGAACACCTCTTCGGAAGCGAAGGCCATGGCCCCGCGGGGCGGCGTTCAGGCGGCGACGGCGCCTTCGCCCAACAGGCGCGCATAGCGGCCCCGCAGCGCGAGCAGCTGCTCGTGCGTGCCGGCCTCCACCACCTGTCCGCCCTCCACCACGGCGATGAGGTCCGCGTCGCGCACGGTGCTGAGCCGGTGCGCGATGACCAGCACCGTGCGGCCCTTCATCAGCGCCTGGAGCCCCGCGCCCACCGCAGCCTCGCTGGTGGCGTCCAGGGCGCTCGTGGGCTCATCCAGCAGCAGCAGTGACGGGCGGCGCAGGAACGCGCGCGCCAGTGCCAGCCGCTGCCGTTGTCCGCCGGACAGGCGGCTGCCCCGCTCGCCCACGGGCTCATCCAGGCCGCCGGGCAGCGCCCGCACGAAGTCCTCCGCGTGCGCCAGCCGCAGCGCTTCCCACAGCGCGTCGTCCGTCGCGTCCGGCTGGCCCAGGCGCAGGTTGTGGCGCACGGTGCCGGAGAAGAGCACCGGCTCCTGCGGCACCCACGCCATCTGCGCGCGCACGCTGGACGCCTTGAGCGAGGACAGCGGCACGCCGTCCCACTTCACTTCACCGCCGCTCGGCGGCAGGAAGCCCAGCAGCACGGAGAACAACGTCGTCTTGCCCGCGCCGGACGGGCCCACCAGCGCCACGCGCGCGCTGGCGGGAATCGTCAGGTCCACGCCCTTCAGGGCCTCGCGTCCGTCCGAGTAGGTGGCGCGCACGCCGGACAGCTCCAGGGCGCGCGACAGGGGAGGGGCCTCCGCGCCCACGTCCGGTGGCACCGGCGAGTCCGCGAGGGAGAACAGGCGCTCCGCCGCCGCCAGCCCGGTGAGCACCTGGGACAGCGTGCCGCTCAGTGACTTCACCGGCTGGTAGAGCAGCAGCGCCGCCGCCATGAAGGACAGGAGCCGCCCGGCCAGCGTCGGGTCCATGGACACCGCGCGAGCGCCCCACGCCACCGCCACCGCCACGCCGACGATGCCCAACAGCTCCACCGTGGGGCTGAAGGCGCCGCGGATGAAGAGCGAGCGGCGCATCTCCGTGAGGTACGCCTCCGCCTCCGCGTCGAAGGACTCCAGCGCGCGGGGTACCGTGCCGTAGGCCTGCACCACGGGGAGGTTCTGCAGCTGCTCGGCGGTGATGGCGCTGAGCGCGCCCAGGTTGGCCTGCGAGCGGGTGGCCACCTTCTTGAGCGACCGCGCGAAGCGGCTCACCGGCACCACCGTCACGGGCACGACGACGAACGTGAAGAGAAAGAGTTTCGCGTCGATGAGGAAGCAGGTCGCCAGCAGTGCGCAAATCTGGAGCCCATCCCTTACGTACGATGACAGCGCCTGGGTGACGGAGAACTCCACCAGGGGTACGTCCGAGGTGAACCGGGAGACAAGTTCGCCAGAGTGGCGCTGCTCGAAGAAAGCCGGAGGCTGGGCGAGCAGGCGGCCATAGAGGAAGCCCCTCAGGTCGGCCATCACCCGCTGGCCCAACCGCTGCATCAGGCCCCCCTGAAGGAACTGGGCGGTGGCCTTCACCAGCGCCACCGCGACGACCAGCAGGGGCAGCCGGGACAGCAGGGCCTCCGGCGCCAGGGTCATCCCCGCGACGGTGACGGGGGCGCCGGTGAGGACGGCGCGCAGCAGGGGCCCGACGATCCACGCGTACGCGGCGGTAGCGGCCGCGGCGGTGAGCGAGGCGAGCGTGCCCGCGAGAAGCAACCGGCGGTACGGGCTCAGGTAGCCCAGGAGCCGGCGATAGACGTGCGCGGAGGGACGGGGGGCCACGGAGGGGGCGCACTCTGTCACCGAGGCGACGGTGTCGTCCAAGTGAAAGGGAAGTGGGAAGCGCGCGTGCATGGCCGCCCGCCCCACGGCCGGTCAGGGAGCGCTCGCGCCCGCCTGCGTTGCCGCATCCCACACACGCGGACAGCTTGAGATGCGCCATGGAAACCAACACTGAGAAAGAAGTCCTGTTCAATCCCGGCTGCGAGTCGGTCGTGGATGACGAAGATCGCCGCCGTCTGCTCTGGCTGATGGCCGAGTACTTCCGGACCATTGGTTACTCGGACATCAAGGCCCGGCTCCCTGGCTTCATGCCGCCGCCCGTGCTCTCCGGAACCATCGAGGACCACCGGCCGGACTTCACCTGTCGCCAGTCCGACTCCGCCCGCACGCCCATCATCCTGGAGATCGTCACCCCGGGCATGGTGGATGATCCGACCGCGGAGAACCGCTGGAGCCTGCTGGCGAGCGCCGCGAAGCTCTACAACGCGGAGCTGCACTTCGTGGTCCCCAAGTGGTCCATGAACGGCCCCGTGGACCCGGCCCTCAAGCGCCGGCTCGCCCGCATGGAGCTGACGGTCAACCGTGTCTGGACCGTGTAGCGGCAGACCCCCTGCGTCACACAGGGTTGGACCCCGGCCTGGATTGCTGGCGTGTTTCGCTGCGTTATAGTGACTCCGATTCTCTACGCAGCTTGAAAACGCCAGCAAATTCCAGGGGTTCGATTCAATGGCAGGGGCCGCAGGGCAGAAGCGCGACTACTACGAAGTCCTCGGCGTCCAGAAGAGCGTTACGGCGCAGGACCTGAAAAGCGCGTTCCGGAAGGTCGCGTTGCAGTACCACCCGGACCGCAACCCCGGGAACCACGAGGCCGAGGAGAAGTTCAAGGAAGCCTCGGAGGCCTACGAGGTCCTGAGCGATCCAGACAGGCGCACGAAGTACGACCGTTTCGGACACGCGGGCAATCCCTTCGGGGACGCGGGCGGCGGCTTCCAGGGCGTCAACATCAACGACATCTTCGGAGAGATTTTCGGCGACATCTTCGGGGGTGGCGGCGGGCGTGGCCGGCAGCGTCAGAGCCGGGGCGCGGACCTGCGCTACAACCTGGAGATCAGCTTCGAGGAGGCGGCGTTCGGCTGCCGCCCGAAGGTGACCATCCCCCGTCCGAAGAAGTGCGAGACCTGCTCCGGCTCCGGCAGCAAGAGCGGCGCGGCGCCCCGGCAGTGCGCGGCGTGCGGCGGCAGCGGGGAGCTGCGCTACTCGCAGGGCTTCTTCGCGGTGTCGCGGCCGTGCGGTGACTGCGGCGGTTCCGGCGCCACCATTCCGGATCCGTGCGCCAAGTGCCGGGGCTCTGGGAAGACGCCGTCGGAAGAGGTCATCGAGGTCGCCATCCCGGGCGGCGTGGACAACGGCACGCGCGTGCGTTTGTCCGGCATGGGCGAGCCGGGAGACCGGGGCGCGCCCCCGGGTGACCTGTACGTGACGGTCATCGTGCGCGAGCACCCGCTGTTCCAGCGCGAGGAGTACGAGGTCTTCTGCGAGGTGCCGGTGTCCTTCACGCAGGCGGCGCTGGGCGCGAAGATCGACGTGCCCACGCTGGACGGCAAGGTGAAGATGACCATTCCGCAGGGGACCCAGTCCGGCAAGGTGTTCCGCCTGAAGGGCAAGGGCATCCCGCACCTGCACAGCCAGCAGCGCGGGGATCAGCACGTGCGCGTCATCATCGAAACGCCCACGGAGCTGTCCTCCAAGCAGCGCGAGCTGCTGGAGCGCTTCGCGGAGGTGTCCGGCGAGGAGACCCATCCCCAGTCGAAGACCTTCTTCGACAAGGTGAAGGAACTCTTCGGCTGATTCACCTGCGACGTTTCCCTTCTCCCGTGGAGGAGAAGGGAAGCGTCGTTCATGGCGACGGAGGCTGGCTTGTCAGCCAGAACCAGTCGCCATTGCTTCGAAGCGCCCCCTCTATGAAGTTCGCGAAGGTGCTGGCGATCTCCGGGCAATATTCGGGATCGGGAAACATCTCGCGATAGCCATCGCGAAGTGGATATCGGCCAGCTCGTGCGGAACCGACATCCAGGATGATGCAGTTGCCGTCCTTGACCGCGCAGATGGACCACCAGTCAGCGGGTCCTCTGTCGTCGGTGTCCTTCCCGCGGATCGCGACGCGCGCGCGGACGATTTGCGCGAGCGGATGGAATCGAAACGGGGGATCGATGTGGTCGAAGAGATCCGCGCCGTCGCAGTGCAGGTAGAACGCACGCAGGTCCGGATCCAACCTCCAACCCACCCGCTGCTCGAAGGCTTCGATCTGCTCGGCCGTAGCGGGCGGATTCGGAAAATGCCGCTGGGAAATCTCCAGCAGCATCGCGTTCATCGGGTCTGGCTCATTCGCCATAGGGATAATCGACTCCCACGCCATTCCACGGCGGCGCTCCGGCATAGCACTGGCCATAGGAGTCCGTGACGTACTGGTGGAGGTCCTGGGGCAGCGGAATCACGTTGTCCCAGTCGACAGGGTTGCCACCATGACCCAGGTCGAAGACGTGGTGCCCCTGCCAGGGTGTACCGCCCGCGTCGCTCGGCCAGGCCCCCATGCGCTTCGCCCACTCACGACGGAAGGTGTCGCGGATGTTGTTCCAGCGACTGCGGCTCGCTCGTGTCATGGCCGGTGCAACGGGGGTGTAGTTGCAGCAGCAGTGCGTCACGCCGTATCGGCTGCCCGCGTGGACAACAGGCCCTTCGAAGTCCATCTTGATGTCCGCCAGCCAGATGCACCCCATGAGCACATTGCCCGTCGCCGCGCACTTGCTCTCGCAGGAGCGCATGAACGTGGGTCTGCATTGCCATGGGCCATAGTGGATGACCGTGCGGAAATGGCCCCCTCCGGGAACGGCTACCTGGGGGCCCACCCACTTCCGACCAGGGCCCACCAATGAGGGGGTGATCGAGCCGCAAGCCGTGGAGGCAAGCACCAGGGCCACCATGGCGAGGATGCTCCATCGCGGGGACCTGGAAGAGTGGGGTTCCACGGCCACGATGTTAGATCGTCCGCGACCTGCGACGTGATGTGTCCATGGTCGCCCGCCGGGCGTGCGGCCGGGGCCACGCGGTGGCGTGGCTCCGGGGCCGCACGGAGTGGGGAGGGCAGGGGTTTCCCCTCGGTGACGCACGCGGGCATGCGCGGTGCACTGAAGCGGACGTTCCAGGGGAATCTTCCCCCCGCTCAAGTGTCGACGGAGCCGCACCCGCGCTGCTATGCACCTCGCCATGGAAGTCCTCTCCGCATCGCGCCGCGCGCTCGTCGCCGCGCTGGCCCTGACGTTGACCGCCTGCCCCAAGACGCCTTCCCGTACTGACAGCCGGGACGACACCTCCGGGGGTGACTCCACCCAGCCCGATCGCCCGCGCGTGGAGGTGAAGCAGGACGCCACCGCGAATGCCGCGCTCGCGCAGGCCCGCACCCAGGCGCAGTCGAACCCGGACAAGAAGCAGGCCGCGGAGGCCTACCTGTCCGTGCGCAAGGCGTACCCCGCCACCACCGCCGGCCAGGACGCGCTCTACAACGCGGGCGTCCTCTACTTCGAGGCGAGGGACTACGCGAACGCGCGCAAGAGCTTCAACGAGCTGCTCTTCGAGAACCCCCTCTACGCCCAGGCCGATGACGCCAAGCACAAGCTGGCCGTCTCCGCCATGGAGGTGGGCGCCTACCGCGACGCGTACCAGACGCTCACCAGCCTGGCGGAGCGCGCGGAGGGCGCGGAGAAGGAGCAGCTGCTGAGGGAGGCCGCGCGCGCGGCGGAAGGCGCGGGCCTGTACACGCAGGCGCTGTCCTCCGCGGTGAAGGAAGCGGGCGACGCCCGGACGGATGAGGAGAAGGCCGCCGCGGTGAAGAAGGTGGAGCAGCTGGTGGAGGGCCGCGCCAGCTTCCTCGACATCGCCCGCGTGCAGGAGGGGCTGTCCCCGTCCAACCCCGCGTGGCCGGTGCTCCAGTTCAAGCTGGCGCGCATCTACTACCACCTGCGCGACTGGTCCCGCCTGGAGGAGACGCTCCAGACGTTCCTGCGAGATGCGCCCAACAGCACCTTCGCGCCGCAGGCCAAGGAGCTGCTCGCGCGCGCCACCCGCCGCGTGGAGGTGCGTCCGCGCACCGTGGCGGTGCTGCTGCCCATGTCGGGCCGCTACCAGCCCATCGGCGAGGCGGTGCTGCGCGGCGTGAAGCTGGGCCTGCAGGGCAGCGACATCGAGCTGGTGGTGAAGGACACGCAGGGCGACGTCAACAAGACGGGCACGGCGATGGAGCAGCTCGCGTTCGACGACGGCGCCATCGCGGCCCTGGGCCCGCTGCTGGTGGACGACACCAAGCGCGCGGCGCTGCTGGCGGAGGAGCTCCAGGTGCCGCTGCTGACGCTGAGCCGTCAGGAGGGCATCACGGACATTGGCCCGTACGTCTTCCGCAACATGCTGACGAACTCCGCGCAGGCGCGCGCCATCGCGGACTACGCGATGAACGTGAAGGGCTACAAGCGCTTCGCGGTGCTCTACCCGAACATCCCCTACGGTGTGGAGCTGGCGAACGAGTTCTGGGACGACGTGGTGTCACGCGGCGGCGTGATGCGCGGCGCGGAGTCGTACTCGTACGACCAGACCACGTTCACCGGTGAAGCGAAGCGCCTGGTGGGCCGCTACTACCTGGAGGACCGCGGCGACTACGCGGAGGCCGTGCGCGACGTGCAGGGCGAGAAGATCACGGACGCGTACCGCCGCCGCAAGGCCATGGAGAAGGCACGCAGCGGCGTGGAGCCCATCATCGACTTCGAGGGCCTCTTCATCCCGGACGACTGGCGCCGGGTGAGCCTGGTGACGCCCGCGCTCGCGGTGGAGGACATCGTCACCAACGCGTGCGACCCGCGCGACCTGGAGCGCATCCGCAAGACGACGGGCAAGAAGGACCTGAAGACCGTCACGCTCTTCGGCACCAACCAGTGGTCCAGCCCCAAGGGCCGCTCGGGCCTGCCGGAGCTCCTGGAGCGCGGCGGCAAGTTCGTCACCTGCTCGGTGTACGTGGACGGCTTCTTCGTGGACTCGCAGCGGCCGGCCACGCAGAAGTTCGTGAAGAGCTACCGCGACGCGTACCGCGAGACGGGCCGGGACCCGGGCCTGCTGGAGGCCATCGGCTACGACTCGGCGCGCATGGTGCGGCAGGTGCTGGACAAGCAGCGGCCCAACACGCGCGCGGCGATGCGCGAGGCCCTGGCGGGACTGAAGGACTTCGACGGCGCCACCGGCCGCACCTCGTTCAACGACAAGCGTGAAGCGGACAAGCAGCTGTTCCTCTTGTCCGTGGACAACAAGGGCGTGAACGAGATCAACGTGGACAAGGAGAAGGCCGCCGTCCGCGGGTCGGGTTCATGAGACAGCGCACCGGGGGCTTCGTCCTCGCGGGCGTGCTGACGCTCACGGGCTGCGCGCACACCGCCGTGGGCCTGGCGCCGGACACGCTGGGACGGTTGGAGTCCACGTCCGGAGGCTTCCTCTCCGGCACGGTGGAGGGCTTCGACGCGGAACCCACCGTCCTCAACCGCAAGGACTTCATCTGGGCGCTGGACTTCGCGCCGCGCGGCCAGCGCGTGGCGTACACGCGCCTGGGGGACAATGCGTACCACGTCTCCATCTGGGACCTGTCGCCCGCCGCGGCGAAGTCCGGTGACGCCCGCGCGCCGGTGATGCGCGCGGATCCCTCGGTCAACGTCCAGCAGTACGACCTGGAGGGCGTGACGTTCTCGCCGGACGGCTCGCGCGTGGCCACGGTGAGCCGCAGCGGCGCGGTGCAGCTCTTCGACGCGGCGACGGGCTCGCAGGTGGTGGCGCTCGCCACGGAGGAGCCGCTGGTGTCGGTGGCTTTCCACCCGGATGGCAAGTGGCTGGCGGTGGGCAGCGCGCAGGGCCTGGTGTCCCTGCTGTCCGTGCCGGAGCTGTCGTTCGGCGCGGAGGCGCGGCTGCACGTGGGGCCGGTGAGCGCGCTGGCGTTCGCGGCGGACGGGACGCTGTACTCGGGCGGCTGGGACGGGCACGTGCGCGCGTCGGACACGCCGGAGCAGGTGCTGAAGCCGGATGTGGCGCGCACGCACTTCGAGCGGCGCGGCGGCTTCGCTGCGGTGCAGGGCCGCGTGGACAGCGGGCCGCCGGTGGTGCTGGCGCTGGATTCGCGCACGCCGGTGGTGGTGCTCACCACGGCGGCGGCCACGGCGTCCGGTATCGACGTGGCGTTCCTGAAGGACACCGTCACCGTGCCGGGCGCGCTGGGCAACACCGTGGCGCGGCTGTCGCGTGGACGCACGCTGCGCTTCAAGCAGCTGACGCTGCCGGGCGTGGACGTGGCGGTGTGTGACGCGTGCGTGCCGCAGGGCAGCCAGGGCGTGCTGGGCGCGCCCTTCGCCGAGCGCGTGGACACGGTCTTCGACGAGACGACGGCGGAGGCGGTGCTCACGCTCAAGGGCGGCGCTCCGGAAGGGGCGAGCACGGCGATGGCACGGACGCTCACGCCGCGGCTGGACTTCACCTTCCCGGCGCACGTCAACGACGTCACCGTGGACGCGCGGGGAAAGCGGCTGGGCGTGGCCTTCAGCCAGGAGAAGGCGGAGCGCAACCGCACGGTGTACGAGCGCGAGCGCAAGGGCATCCAGGAGCCCCAGGGCCCGTGGAACGCGGGCGCGCTGGTGGACGCGGCCTCCGGTCAGGTGCTGCGCAAGTGGGAGCTGCACCACGGCGTGGTGTCCACCGCTGCCATCGCGCCGGATGGACGCTCGCTGGCGTCGGGCGGATGGGACCGGCGCGTGTATCTCTTCGCCGAGGGCGCGCCGGAAGCGGCGGGTGAGCTGGAGTTCGGCTGGTCCGTGCGGCGCGTGCGCTTCTCGCCAGAGGGGCATCAACTGGGCGTGGCCGCGTGGACGCCGCAGAAGGCCACCGGCAGCCAGGAGAGCGACCCGGCGGCGGTGGTGGTGGGCGTGCGCTACGCGTCCCCCGCGGTCGAGACGCGCGCGGCTCAGTAGTTGAGGAACACGGCGCTGCGCGGAACGCCGCGCTGGGCCAGCTGGGCCATCACGTCCTGCACCATGTCCGACGGGCCGCACACGAACGCGATGGCGTGTTCCAGCGGCTCCTCGCCCAGGTGGGCCTGCACGTAGCCGGTGAGGCCCTGCCAGCCGCTGGCGCCGGGGCGGCTCACGGTGCACAGCACGCGCACGCCGTCCTCCAGCCACTGCTGCAGTTCGTGCTGGTACGCGAAGCCGCCCGCCGTGCGCGCGCCGAAGTACAGCGTCACCCGGCCATACGCGCCGCGCTCCTGTCGCACGGCGGCGATGACGGGGCGGATGGCGGAGATGCCGGAGCCGCTGGCGAACAGCAGCAGGTCGCGGCCGCGCGCCTTCTCCATGGGGAAGCCGGGGCCCGCCGGACGCGTCACCTCCACGTGCGCGCCCAGCGGCAGGTGCAGGAGCGCGGACGGCAGCGTGCCTTCGTCCTTGAGGAGGAACTCCCACCGCGTGCTGTTGAGGGCGGGCGGCGAGGCGATGGCGAACATGCCCGGCTGCCCACCGGGAAGGCGCAGCTGCACGTACTGTCCCGGATGGGCGTGCGAGCCCACGAGCGGCGTCCCGCCGATGTCGAGCACCCAATCGGTGAGGCCATCCGCCGCGGGGGTGCGGGCGGTGACGGTGGCTGTGTGCCAGTCGCTCATGGGGACTTTCTAACCCGTCCTCCTGGCACGTGCCTGCCCTGCTAGAGTCGTGCCCGTGAAGACCGTGTTCTGGCTGTTCATGTTCCTCGTCGGCCTGGCCGGCGTGGTGATTCCGATCACGTACCTCTACACGGCCAGCAAGCTGCCGCGGCTGGAGAGCGAGTTCGACGTCGAGAGCCAGCTGCGCCATCGCATCGAGGGCGACCGGATGAGTGTCCTGGCCGGCCGGATGGACCAGGGCATCCGGGACCGCTCGGCGGTGACGTTCACGCGGCCGGACTTCTCGCGGATGCCCAAGGACCTGGTGGCGCTCTACATCCGCCAGATTGAGTGCCCCACCTATTTCCAGACGCCGCGCGAGGATGGGCGCGCGTGGGCGTGGCGCCTGTTCGCCGGCGTGACGTTGGGCACGGCGCCTCCAGGGGACGGGGCCTGCGAGCGGCGGCTGGCCATGCGCATCGCGCGGGAGATGGGCATCGAGGGAGACCTGCAGCTGTCCGTGGCCGCGCACAGACTGCACGCCTTCTTCCAGAAGGATCAGCTCGTCGCGTACGACCTGTCCATCATCCGCTTCGAGCGCGGCGTCGTCGGCGTGGAGGACGCGGCCCGCAAGCTCTTCCACCGCGAGCTGGGAGAGCTCCAGTTGTCGGAGCTGGCGGAGCTGCAGCTCGCGCTGCCGCCGTACGGGTATTACGGCGACATCAAGGCGTGCAAGAACGCGGGCCTCATCCGGCAGAACCGCGACATGCTGTTGCAGGACCTGGCGGGCTACGCGCTGGTGAGCGAGGAGCGCGCGCGCAACGCCATCGCGCAGCCGGTGGCGTGCGTGTCGGTGAAGTAGCGGGCGGTCAGCGCCGGACTTCCGCGGGCACCTGCGGAAGCCAGCCCACCTCCAGCGCGCCCCACAGGCCCAGCAGGATGGCCTCCGCGGCGTCGTGGCGCAGCGAGGTGGGGCGGGGCGCGTGGGACCAGTCGATGACCCGCCGCGCGAGTGCGTCAGCGGCGTCCTTGGCCAGCGAGCCGCTGCGCTGCTCCCGTGCGTAGAGCAGCCGGTGGCGCCAGTCCTCCGCGGCCACGCGAAGCACGGGCAGGGCGCGGCGCAGGGCCTCGCGCTCCCAGACCTCCGCGATGGGGCCACCGCCCTCCAGCACGAGCCACGCGAGCGGAGATGCGTCCTGGAGCACGGCGGGCACCGCGCGCTTGAGCCGCGCGTGCGTGCCGAGGTTCTGCGAGCGGTACCACTGAAGCCGCCCGTCCGCGCCGAAGCGCGCGAGCCCGCAGCGCAGGCCCAGGTCCACCGCGAGCAGCGCAGGACCTGGGGGCGCGGTCATGGCGTGGGCTACTTGAGGTACTGCTGCTTCCAGCCGCGGAGCTCGCTGAGGATATCCGCGCGGCCCGCCGCGTCGTCCGCGTTCTCCAGCCGCTTGATCTGCTTGTCCAGGTAGTTGAGGGCGGCCTGCTGGGTGAGCCCCTTGTGGACCTTGTTGTCGGCGTACAGGGGGCTGTTCTCGACCTGCTTCACGGTGTCGAGGATCAGGTTCTTCACGGCGGACTCGCTCGAGGACTCCGTGCGCTTGGGCACCGGGACGTCGCGGACGGTCTTCACGGCCACGGCCTTGACGGCGGGCGGCACCGGTTTCGCCGCAGGGGGCTCCTCGACGACAGGCGCGGGAGCGGGCTCCTGCACGGGCGCGGCGACGACCTCCGGCGCGGGCGGGGGCGGCGTGGGTTCCACCTTCGGGGCGGGAGGCGGCGGAGTGGCGACGGCGACGACGGGCGGAGGCGCCTCGCTTCCCCCGCGCGTGGCGATGACCACGCCCACGGCGGCGAACAGCACGGCCGCGCCCACGGCGATGGGGACGAAGCGGCGCAGGGAGGTCGACTCTTCCTGCGGCACCATCAGGTCGTCCGGCGGGACGGGCGGCGGCACCTGGGTGGTGGGGCGGCGCGCGTCCGCGTCGCTGACGGCGACTGCGGGCTTGGGCGGCGTGGGCTCGACGGGTGCGGGCGCGGTGGGATTGGTGCGCGTGGCCCGCAGGGTGCGGCGCAGCTTGGACAGGTGCTGACGCAGGGCATCCGCGGAGCCGGGGCGCGTCTCCGGGTCCTTGGTGAGCATCTGCAGGATGAAGGCGTCCACCGCGGGCGGCAGGTCGGGGACGAACTCCGACGGCCGGGGCGGGCGCGCCTCCACGTGCTTCATGAGCAGGTCCACCGGGGAGCTGCCGATGAAGGGCAGCCGGCCGGTGATGATCTCGAAGGTGACGACACCCATGGCGTACAGGTCCGTCATGGGGCCCACGGACTGGCCGCGGGCCTGCTCGGGCGCCATGTACTCCGGAGTGCCGACGACCATGTCGGTGCGCGTCTGCGCGGTGCGGACGGTGGGCCCTTCGCCGCGCTTGGCGAGCCCGAAGTCCAGCAGCTTCACGTAGCGCGTGCCGTCTGGCTGGCGCACGAGGAAGATGTTGCTGGGCTTCAGGTCGCGGTGCACCACGCCCGCGCCGTGCGCGGCGCCCAGGGCGGCGAGCACTTCATCCAGGAGGGACAGGGCCTCCGGGACGGGGAGGCGGCCCTTCTCCGCGAGGATGGCGTCCAGCGGCTGGCCATCCAGGTACTCCATGACGATGTACTGGCGGCCGTCAGGGAGCTGGCCGAAGCCGAAGATGTCGATGATGCCGCGGTGGCGGATGGCGTTGACGGCGCGGGCCTCCGCGAGGAGGCGGGCCACCTGTTCGGACGAGTGCGCCAGTTCGGGGCGCAGCACCTTCACGGCGACGCGCTTGCCGATGAGGGGCTGGATGCCGTCGTAGACGAGCCCCATGCCGCCCACGCCAATGCGCGAGCGCAGCTCGTACTCGCCCAGCTTCAGGCCGATGAGGGGGTCGGTGATGGCGGTGGCTTCAGTACCGGGGTGCTCCACGATGACCTTCGGTTCCGGTGGAGTCGGATGGAACGACGACAGCACGACGGTGCCATCGCGAGGGCACACCGCCGTCTCGGACGGAACGGTGAGGCCGCAGGTTTCGCAGATCAACTCGGATGACATCTCCACCGCGGGGGAGCGTAACAGGTGAAATCCCGGGAAGCGAAGTCAGGGCCCGGGGCACGCCGGGCAAGCAAACAGGCACCTGCCCCCGGGTCGCGTTTTCTCACCCGCTGGTGTCACACAGCGGGCGATGCGGTGGGTCAGGGCGTTCCTGTGAGGCCTGGGATGACGCATCCCTTGTATTCAAGTGACGAACCTGTGCTGCCAGTCGGTCCATCGGTGCTGGTACCCCCCGCGCCACCAGGACCGGGACGCGGCGAAAAAGCCCCGCCATCCAGTTCGAAACTGACGGATTCGCACCACAGCGCGACGGATGGGCCGCCACCCCCGCCGCCACCACTGCCGCCATGGCCACCGGTTCCACCGGTTCCACCGTCGCCGCCAGCTCCGCTCTCAGTGATGTAGTCACGACCAGTAGCGGGGGGAGTGACGACTTCCTTGGAGGTCAGCAGCTTGAAACTGCCGCCTTGTCCACCGGGCCCGCCCGGACCCCCAGGACCTCCTTCGCCTCCGATGCCTCCCTCTCCGCCGCCCCTGGTCGTCAAGGAGACCGTGCCCTGCACGCGGAGGTGCACATTGGTCGCGAGGACCGCGATGGATGCGCCTCCTCCATGACCTCCCCTGCCGCCCAATCCACCACAACCTCCCGCTCCGCCTCCACCGCCCGCGCCACCGCTGGCGACATCGACGGCGTTTGCATCGCAACTTCCGCCGGCACCGCCGCCACCTCCACCTTGCCCCGGCTTACCTGCCGCTCCAGGTGTTCCGCTCTGGTTGGCCTGCCAGGTGCTGTTGGCGATGATTCCATCTCCACTTCCCGCAGAACCCGCATCGCCAGGGCTGCCCGGCCCACCATTGGTGCCGACGGTGCCGCTGATTCCTCCGTCAGGGACGATGCACTGGCAGTACAGGCCACAAGTGCCGCTGATCAGCGGGCCACCGCGTCCCCCTGCTGTATTGGGAGTGCCTACGCCTCCATCGTATCCCGCGACACCACTGTTCCCCTGACCACCGACTCCTCCAGGAGTTCCTGCTGACGTGGTGCAGGTGGCTTGACCCGCAGGTCCTCCTAACGTCCGCCGGTCGCTGCCATCGCCTCCGTTTCCACCAGCCCCACCATCGAATCCCCGTTCACCTTGCTGCCCACGGTCACCCGCACCGCCACGCCCGGCCTCAAGCGTGACGTTGGTTAGAAGGATGGCAGCACTGTCTTTCAGCCGGAGAGCGATGGATGGCTCGCCGTTGCTCAGTCCGTTAGCGGAGGCAACGTTCAGCGAATCCAGCACCACCACTCCATCGGACACGGCTCCGACCGTGAACGCGAGCGTGCCGCCGTCGAAGAACGTAGTGCCGCCGCCATCCAGGAACCGGTCCCAATAGGGGTTCCCGTTCTTGCGCCACGTGTATCCGCCGTAAAGGGAAACGGGCATGTCCACCACGGGCGCTGACTCGTTGTACGTGCCGGTGCCCAGGTACACGATGTTGCGCCCCGTGCCACCGTCGCGGATCTCCCGGAGGGCCCGGTCCAGAGTCTTGAACGGCTTCTTGCGGGTTCCATCGTTGCCGTCGTCCTGGCCATCCGCTGGATCGACGAAATACCCCGCATCCGCGACACCATCGATGCCGTCGCAGTCGTTGTCGAAGCCCGTCAGGTCGGGGTAGTCCACCCCGCCGTCGCCGCACTCGGGAGGCGTCAGGTCTCCGGCGTCCACACCGCCGTCGCCCGCGTCACCGGCGTCCGCCCCACCGTCCCCGCTCGCCTGCGGTCCGCAGCGGCCCTCGCCCTGACAGTTTTCATAGGCCGCGTCGAAGTCACTGCAGCCGCCCACGCTGAGCACCGCACCGAACACCGCGCTCAGCGCGCCGACCTTCCAGAGGTTCCGCATGGCTTTCCCCGTGCTCACTGCCACGTCCCTGCGAAGCTCAGACCACCGCCCTGGGGCGTGAGCGTCACGGACGGCTGAACGTTCGTCTGCTGCACCGGCAGGAAGTACATCAGCGCGCCCGCCGCGATGGCCGCCGCGCCCACGCCGATGCCCACCGCGCCAATCGTCTGCGACCGCTTGCCGGAGTCGCGCAGCTTCTCCGCGTCCTGCAGGTTCGGATACTCGTTGTTGTTCAGGTCGCTGAGCTTGCTCCGCGACTGCACGAAGAACACCGTCCCCACGCCCGCGAGCACCACGCCGCCCGCCGCCGGCACCCAGGCCCACTTGCGGCGTCCCGGCGTCTCCACCGTCGGCGTGTCCGTCAGTCCCATCTCGGTGGGGGGCTGCACTCCCGGCGTCAGGTCCGGCCCTGGCACAGGCTGCTTCACGCCCGGCGTCACGTTGGGCGTCTGCTGCGCCACGGGAGGCGCCACCGGCGGCGCCACCGGCTCCGGACGCAGCACCCGCAGCGTGCGCGGCACCACCACGTCCAGCGACTTGTTGAGCGCGTCCAGCACCTGGTCCTCGCTCACGCCAGGGATCGACTCCTCGACCAGCGGCGCGCCGTCCTGCGCCGTGTACACGCGCACGCCCGCCTTGTACGCGTTCAGGTACGGGCCAATCTCCGTCACCATCACCACGTCCGTCTTCGCCGCCAGGCCCAGCGACGCGATGCAGGACGGCTGCGTGCGGTTGCAGCGCATCATCGCCGTGCGCTTCTTCTTCGGAAGCGTGCGCGTCACGTCCTCCACGCGGATCACCTCCAGGCCGCGGGCCTTGAGCTGCTCGGCCACGTGCTCCTGGGCGGTTCCAACGAGGTAGCGCGGCGTTCCCCGCGTCACGTCCGTGGGCGCCAGCAAGACGGTGACGGGTTTCGCGGAGGAAGCGGGTGCGGGCGCCTGGGCGACCACCAGGGTGAGCGCGGCGAGGAAGGGGATCAACACGGGAGCACTTTCTCCCCTGACCCGTCCTCCTCGCAAGGTCAGGATTCGAGGACCCGCGTGGTGGGACAGGGCCCCACCCACCCGGGGGCGACGCCGGTGTCCGGCGCCGGGCCTCCCGCGTGGAGGTTTCACGTCGCCGTGGCCGGGGAAGCCCGGACAGGGTCCCCTCGCCTTTGGGCGGCTACCGGCGCGTACGATCCGGAACCGGGCGGATCTGCGTCTTCTCCGACGTGTTCAGCTCCGTCTTCGGCCGGTCGTCGTCCTCGTCCTCATCCGAGGGCGGCGGGGGGGGGCCCGGCGGCCGGCGCGTGGGCGTGGCACCCGCTCGCAGCGTGTTTGCCGGCGGGGTGCCGGGACGCGCCGGAGCGGGCGGCGGCCGGCGCGGCGGCGGCGTATTGCGCGCGGGCGGGGCCTCCGCGAGCAGGTCCTCGGACACCTGCACCAATGGCTCGGAGGGCGGCGTGGAGCGGGTGTCCTCCTGCTCCGCGAACGGGTTGCGCGTGGGCGGCGGCGTCTTGTCGTCGTCCTGCGGCGGCGGCGGGCGCGGCGGCAGCGAGGGCCGCAGCGCCGGAGCGGCCTTCGCGGGCGGCGGAGCCGGAGCGGCGGCGGGCTTGGGCGGGGTCGCCGCCGGCTTGGGGCCAGCGACGGGGCCGTCCGGGGCCGCGTTGCGGAGCACCTGCTCGAACTTCGCCCAGTCCTCCTTGAAGTGCGCGGGGTCCGGCAGTCCCTGCTCGCGGTGCTTCAGCGAGGGGGCCCAGCGCAGGGTGTACGCCTCGCCCACCTGGAAGCTGGGCGGGGGCGGCACGCCGTAGGTGGCGGGGTCGAAGAAGGCGTCGTCCAGGTCGTCGAAGCCGTACGCGCGCGCCTTCTGGATGAAGTTGGGGATGATGCCGGTGGGCGCGTGGTAGCCCAGGATGTTCTCGTGCTCGTCCTTGGCGACGGGCGTGAAGACGAAGATGTCCTGGGTGCGGTACTCGCCCTTCTCGTTGAGGGGCAGCACCTCCGACAGGGCAATCGTCTTGCGGCTGCCGTCGTGGAGGCGCTCGCAGCAGATGACGAAGTTGATGGCGCTGGCCACCTGGGCGCGCACGGCGACCATGGGCAGCTCCACGGACGACATGAGGCACAGGGATTCAATGCGGCGCAGCGTGTCCGTGGGCGTGTTCGCGTGCGTGGTGGCCAGCGAGCCGCCGTGGCCGGTGTTCATGGCCTGCATGAGGTGGAAGGCCTCGCCGCCGCGCACCTCGCCCACCACGATGCGGTCGGGGCGCAGACGCAGCGCGGAGTGCAGCAGGTCTCCCATGTCCACGGCGCCCTTGCCGAACTTGTCGGCGGGGCGGGATTCGAAGGCCACGATGTGGGACTGGTTGAGCTGGAGCTCGGCGGAGTCCTCGATGGTGAGGATGCGCTCCTCGTCCGGGATGAGGGACGAGACGATGTTGAGCAGCGTCGTCTTTCCGGAGCCCGTGCCGCCGGCCACCAGCATGTTGAGCTTGGTGGCGATGCCGGCCTCGATGAGGCGCGCCATGGGCTTGGTCAGCGACTTGAACTTCAACAGCGAGTCGATGCTCAGCTTGTCCTTGAAGAACTTGCGGATGGAGATGGTGGTGCCGTTGCGCGCGATGGGCGGAATCACCACGTGGATGCGGCTGCCGTCGGGCAGGCGCGCGTCCAGGCGGGGGCGCTCCTCGGTCAGGGGGCGGCCCACGAACTGGGCCATGTTGCGCGCGGCGCCGATCAGACCTTCTTCGGAGAAGGCGGCATCCGTCTTGATCAAGCGGCCCTTGCGTTCGATCCACACGTCGGTGGGGCCGTTGATCATGATTTCCGACACCGACTCGTCATCCAGGTAGAGGAGGACGGGCTTGAGGAAGGCGCGGAGCGACTCGGTGTACATCGTCATGGCGGGAGCAAGGCTAGCGCGCTCCGGCCCGGGCCCCAAGCTCCCGCCTTGAGTGCCTGCTCGCTTTCCGGTGTGGCGTTCCGGCACGATGCCACCCGGAGGTGGCCATCCGCCCTCCGTTCCCGAGGAAAGAGTGCCAGCCCATGCGCGGTCCCTGGTGGTGCTGCCTGGTGTGCTGGCTTGGGGGCTGCGCGTCCTCCGCCGCGCTCGACCCGGACCTCGTGCGGCTAGAGCCCAGACCATGAAGCGGCTGCTGCTCGTGGGCGCGGTCCTGTGCGCTGGGTGCATGCGACGCGAGGCGAATCCATCCGACTCGCTGGCGTCGGAGGACCGCTCCATTGTCTTCCCTGAGATGTTCGCGCGAGAGGCGCTGACCGTCGCTGCGCCGGGGCAGCCGTACTCGCTGGAGGGCGGCCTGCTTCAGGCCATGGTCGTGGCGGCCGATGACTTCCTTCCCCGCCAGCCGGAGGGACGGTCCTGTTGGAGCAGGAGGGAGGCCCATCGCTTCAGGCTCCTCCGTGAAGGGGGCATCGTCTTCATCCGCATGGACCTGGACCCGCGTGCCTGTGAGCCCGGCGGGCTGTCGCTGGACGGCGGTGTCACGTACGCGGTCCGACTGTCGGACGGGCGCATCCTGCGGCGGCTCCACGATGGTGAGCCGGAGGGACCGCTCGGCCCTGGTGGCCCCGATGCGGGCGTGCCCACCGGCCCTTCGGACCACCCGTCCATCCCCGTGGGAGACACCTCCTGGGGCCAACAGCAGCCCTCGTTTCCAGCCCAATGGCTGGACGCCGGGAGCCCCAATCCCTGAGCGGGCCCCCTCAGAACGCGCGCGCTGGTCTAGGGTGCGGCCCACGGAGGGACGCAATGAGCCTGGCGGATGGGTTGCCCGAGGACTGGAAGAAAGTGCTGCATGACGCCATCCATGCTCCGTCGTTCACGGAGCTGGAGAAGTTCGTGCGCAAGGAACGCCAGGAACAGACCGTGTTCCCATCGGAGGAGGATGTGTTCTCCGCGTTCCGCTTCACGCCCTACGCGGACGTGCGCGTGCTGCTCCTGGGCCAGGACCCCTACCACGGCCCGGGTCAGGCCCATGGACTCGCCTTCTCCGTCCAGCCCGGTGTGCCGTCCCCGCCTTCGCTCGTGAACATGTTCAAGGAGCTCCAGAGCGACGTGGGCGCGCCGAAGCCTCGCGACGGGTCGCTCATCCCTTGGGCGAAGCAGGGCGTGTTCCTGCTCAACACCGTGCTCACCGTGCGCCAGGCCTCCCCCAACAGCCACGCGAAGCACGGCTGGGAGCCCTTCACCGACGCGGTCATCCGCGCTGTCAGCGCCAAGGCGGACCCCGTCGTCTTCCTGCTCTGGGGCAAGCCCGCGCAGAAGAAGAAGGCCCTCATCGACGAGAAGCGCCACGTCGTCCTGGAGGGCGTGCACCCCTCGCCGCTGTCCGCGAGCAAGGGTTTCTTCGGCAGCAAGCCGTACAGCACCACCAACGCCGCGCTGAAGAAGCACGGCCAGCACACCATCGACTGGCAGCTGCCCTCATAGGAGCGTGTCGCGTGGGTTGGCTATAGTGCCCGCCCACGATGGCCACGACCTTCCTCGAAGACGCCGCACGCACCCAGGCCGCTGAAGCCGTCGCGGCCATTGAGTCCCAGACCGCCGCGGAGGTCGTGGTGTCCGTGCGCCGCGCCTCCGGCGACTACGCCCACACCGATGCCCGGCTGGGCGCGGCCGTCGCCTTCGTCATGCTGTTGGTCCTCCTGTTCATCCCGCAGGAGGTCCACCTCTTCGCCTTCCCGCCCGTCGTGCTCCTGGCCTACGCCGCGGGTGTGATGGGCGGCCGCCTGCTGCCGTCGCTGCGCCGCGCGCTCACCCCGCGCAAGCTCCAGGAAGACTCCGTGCGCACCGCCGCGAAGGCCGCCTTCACGGAGCTGGGCGTTTCGCACACGTCGCGCCGCACCGGCATCCTGGTGTTCGTCTCCCTCTTCGAGCGCCGCGTGGAGGTCGTCACCGACTACGGCGTGGACACCTCGCTCATGGGGGCGGAATGGCAGGACGCGCTCACGCAGCTGTCCGCCGCGCTGGCCGCGTCCACCGCGCCCGAGCCCTTCCTCCAGGCCCTGCGCCGCATCCAGGCACCGCTTTCGCGCGTGCTGCCCCGCCTGGAGGATGACGTGAACGAACTGCCGGACATGCCCGGAGCCGTGGCGTGAGGCGCTCCCACTCCTTCCTCCTTCTCGCGGTCGCGCTGTTCCTCGGGCTGGGCCTCGCCTCCATCCCGGACGCGGAGGCGCGCCCCGGCGGTGGTAGCTCCTATCGGGGCTCCAGCCGCAGCTCGTCGAGCAGCCGGAGCTCGTCGAGCAGCCGCAGTTCGTCGAGCAGCCGCAGCTCGTCCAGCTCCAGCAGCCGGTCCTCTTACAGCTCCGGCCCCCACTACAGCTCCAGTAGCTCGTCGTCCTCGGGTGGAGGCGGGGCGTTCGGGGGCTTCTGCCTGCTCATCGTCGTCATGGGCGTGGTGGCCATCGTCGTCATGAACATGAAGTCGGGCGCGGGGCAGAGGGACTGGAGCACCACCACGCCCCATGCGCCTCCGCCGCCCCAACGCCAGGGCTCGCTGCGCACGAAGCTCGCGCGTCTGGCCCGCGTGGGGCCCAAGGGTTCGGACGGGTCGGTGCAGCCGTTGGACCCGGAGTTCTCCATCGTCCTCTTCGAGGACTTCGTCTATTCGCTCTTCGCCCGCGTGCACGAGGCGCGCGGCGGCGGCCGCCTGGACACGCTGGGCGGCTGGCTGTCCGACGGCGCCATCGACTCGCTCCACGAACTGGGCACTCCGGACGCGGTGAAGGCCGTGGTGGTGGGCGCCGTCACGTATGAGTCCGTGGAGGGCATCAGCGCGAACAGCCAGCGCGTCCGCGTCGTCCTGCGCTTCGAGGCCAACTACACGGAGGTCTCCTCCGGCTCCGAGCAGAGCTGGTACGTCGCGGAGGAGTGGCTGCTGGAGCGTGACGCGTCCGCGAAGTCCCGGCCTCCCGAGGACGTGCGCGCCTTCAAGTGCCCGAACTGCGGCGCGCCGCTGGAGTCCGTGCACGGCCACAAGTGCTCGTACTGCGACACGGTGGTGAACACCGGCGAGTTCGACTGGGTGGTGACGCGCGTGGCGTCGCAGGAGCGCGAGCGGCGCGGCCCTCAGCTCACCGGCACCACGGAGGAGCAGGGCACGGAGCTGCCCACCATCAAGGACTCGCGCTCGCAGGAGCGGCTGAACGCGCTGCTGCATGACGACCCGGAAGCGACGCCGCTGGCGCTGCGCAAGCGCCTGGAGTTCATCTTCCACGAGATGCAGACCGCGTGGGCCGCGCGCGAGTGGAAGGGCATGCGGCCCTTCCTCAGCGACAACCTCTTCCAGACGCAGCTGTACTGGATCAACGCCTACCGTGAGGCGGGCCTGCGCAACATCACGGAGAACGCGCACATCACGAACCTGGTGCTCGCGCGGGTGACGCGGGATGAGTACTTCGACGCCGTCACCCTGCGCGTGTTCGCGTCCAGCCTGGACTACACGGTGCGGGACCGGGACGGACAGGTCGTGGGGGGCAGCCGCTCCCGCGAGCGCGCCTACAGCGAGTACTGGACGCTCATCCGCGGCCGGGGCGTGCAGGGCAAGCCCTCCACGCAGAAGAAGTGCCCGTCGTGCGGCGCCCCGCTGTCCATCAACATGGCGGGCCACTGCACGCACTGCCAGGCGCGCGTGACGTCCGGCGAGTTCGACTGGGTGCTCAGCCGCATCGAACAGGACGAGTCGTACCAGGGCTGAGCCACGGTCCTTCATGCACACGCCCCATTGGTTTTCGCTGCTCGGTCTCCTCGTCACGGCCACTCCGGCCGCCTCGGCTCCACAGTCCTTCGGAGATTGGTTCGATGCGCGCGTGAAGGCGGAGAAGGTCGTCGTCCGCGAACGCTTCCAGCTTGACCTGGATGGGGACGGCAAGGAGGACGATGTCGTCTGTTACGACTTCAAGGATGCAGAAGGGCCCGGCACCACGACGCCCGTCATCCTGGTGGGGCTGGCCACCGGCGAGCGCTTCGCCATGCGTGGTGGAGGGCTGGGCCCGATTGATCACGTCAATTGTCCCGGCGCGCCGTCATCGAAGACGAAGGGCCGGCCGAACTCCCTCCGCCTCGCGGGCAATGGCCTGACGGGCTACGTGGGGGCGGTGTCCCTGCTGTTCGACAACAAGGGGCCCCTGCTGGTGGGGGGCGACACCGGTGACCGGTACCACGCGTGGAGCATGGACCTGGTCTCCCAGCGGACGGAGCTCTCGTCCTACGAATACTCCGAATCGCAGACCGAGGACCCTGTCCCGAACCGGTCCGCCTCGATGCTCGCCTCCGGTACGCAGAATCCGGCGCCGCCCGCGCCGGTCTGGGTGAGCTGGGGGAAGAAGAACTGGAGCGGCGACGCGGACGCGGGCCTGAAGGTGCAGTGGCTGCGCAAGGGCACCACGGTGACGCTCCTCGCGACGCTCCAGGACGACCAGCCGGTGCCCGCGGTGGATGCCAGCGCGAAGGCCATCCTTGGCGCGGATCACCTGGAGCTGTGGTGGAGCGAGCCGAACGCGGACTCCAAGCGCGCGGTGCAGTTGGGCGTGGCGCGCACCGCCGACGGCAAGCCCGTCGCCACGTGGTTCCAGCCTCCCGGCCGCAAGGACAGGGCGCTTCCCTCCATCCGTTGGACCGCTCCCGACCGGTTCGAGGTGGAGCTCCCCGTGAGCTGGCTGGTTCCCAAGCCGCGGGAGGGCGTCACGGTCCATGACGGTGACATGGAGCCTCCGTCGGCGCTGGCGGCCATCACGGTCGTCTTCTCCGACAGCGATGGGAAGGGACAGGAGACGCTCGTCTCCACCACGGAGAAGCGTCCCGGCGCTGGGAACTTCAGCAGCCTTTACCTGGCGGAACCCGGAAACCTGTACCCCCGGTTGAGCAAGGGCGTCTTCAGCTGGGTGCCCCTCAAGCAGACCACCACCCTGCGCGAGCTCGTCATCCAGTAGCGCCGGGGGCCCGCATCTCCCCGGGACATCCACGCCGGGAACACTAGGATGCGGTGCATCATGACCGCGCCCTTCCTTGTCGCCACCCTCGTTGAACCGCTGGAACCCGGGCACTACCGCTCGCGCTACGAGGCGCCCTGGTATCAGGGCCGGGGTGCGTACGGCGGCGTGGTGGCGGGGCAGGTGCTGCGTGCGATGGAGCACCAGCTGAACGACCCCCAACGGCAGGTGCGCTCGTTCACCGTGCACTTCTGCTCGCCCGCTGTGGAGGGCGTGGCGGACCTGCACACGCGCATCGAGCGCGCCGGCAAGTTCGTCACCCATGCCACCGCGCGAGTGGAGAGCGGCGGCGTCGTGGTGGCCGTCGCCACGGCGACCTTTGGCGCCGCTCGCGGTGGGGCTCCCGAGTACATGGACTTCGTCATGCCGAAGGTGCCCGCGCCCGGTGCGCTCACGCCTGTCCCTGACGACGTGCCCATGCCGGACTTCTGCCGCTTCTTCGAGTACCGCTACTGCGTGGGCTCGGCGCCGTACTCGGGCGGTCCCGAGGCGGAGGTGGGCGGGTGGCTGCGGCCTCGCGTTCCCACGGCGTTGGACCCGGCGCTGTGCGTGGGGTTGATGGATGCGTATCCGCCGTCCGTGCTGTCACGGCTGGACGGCTTCCGCGCCGCGGCGTCGGTGGACCTCAGCGTGCAGTTCTTCCAGCCGTTCCCGGTGAAGGGCATCGCGCCGGACGCGCACTATCTGCGCACCGGGCGCTCGCGCCAGGCCGCGGAGGGCTACACAGAGGAGACCCAGCTCCTCTGGGCGGAGGACGGCACGCTGCTCGCGCAGTGCCGTCAGCTCGTCGCCGTGCTCGGCTGAACCGCCAACTCGGCCACCACGGCGTGGTGGTCGGAGACGGCGTCGGGCAGACGCGCGTACGCCAGAACGGCTCAGGCGGCGATCTGCTTGCGCAACAGCCGCGTCAGCTCCGCGGGGTCCACCGGCTTGGGCAGCAGCTCCGCGCCGTAGCGGATGGCCACGGGCAGCAGGTCATCCAGGTCCGAGTGGCCGGTGAGGAAGATGAACGGCGCGCGGCACTCCTGCAGCTCGCGCATGGCGACGAGCACGTCGGAGCCGTTCATGTCCGGCATGTTGTAGTCGCACAGGATGGCGGCGATGCCGGTGAGGTCCAGGTGAAAGGCCTCGGCGGGGGACTGCACCGTGAGCACCGTGTAGCCCGCGTCCCGCAAGGTGTCTCCCACGGTCGCGAGCACGAAGAGGTCATCGTCGATGACCAGCACGGTTGGCATGGCACTCCTCCAGCGCCTGAGCGGCGCGCGCGATGCGCACGAGTGTATCCGAGCCCGCGCGTCCGCGCGCCACACCCCCACGGTGCGAGTTGCCGGGGTCGGGGCCACCCACGTCGTAGGGTGTGGGCGCTCGGCGGGCCTCAGGCCCTCACTGTTTCGCGGCCGTGACAGGAGAGGGGATGAGGATGAGCTGCTCCTGGGGTGGGTTGAGGTATTCGGCGCCGGTCTCCGTGACGACGGCCATCTCCTCCACGGAGAGGATGCGCAGCGCGTCCGGGCTGCTGCCGTCCTTCCACGCGTAGAAGCCGTCGAAGGCGAACACCTGCCCGGGCTGGAGCTTGCGCAGCGAGGAGCCCGCGGGCGGCTTGCCGGACGCCGCGCCGGACAGGGCGGGGCCGGCGTCATGGGCCCAGTAGCCCACGGGATGGCCGGTGCCCCACATCACGGGCTCGGAGCCCGCTTCGCGCATCCAGTCGCGCTGGGCCTTGTCCACGTCGTAGCCGCGCACGCCGGGCTTCATCGCCGCGAGCGCGATGCGGCTGCCCTTCTTCGACTTCTCCCACTTCGCCAGCGCCTCCGCGGGAGGCTGCTTCTCCCCCGGCGCCAGCACGTACGCGAAGCGCTGGATGTCCGTCACCCACGTGCCTCCCACGCGGATGCCGAAGTCCGTCTGGATGAAGTCCCCCGGCTGGATGACGCGGTCGGTGGCGTTCGAGTGCCCGCGCGTGGGCCCGCTGTTCACGTTGGGGTTCTGGTCCGGCTGCCACCCGTCACCCACGCCCAGCTCCGCGATGCGCTTCTTGAGGAAGCGCGCCACGTCCGAGTCCCGCGTCTTGCCGGGCACCACGGTGCGGTACGCCTCCTCCTCCAGCTTCGCGGTGATGTCCGCGGCCTTGCGCATGATGTCCACCTCCTCGGGCGTCTTCACGGACAGCCACTCGGAGACCAGGTCCTCGGAGGACACCAGCTTCTTGCGCAGCGCGGGGGACAGCGCCGCCTCCAGCTTCGCGCGCTGCGTGGCGGACAGGCCGTCCGCGATGGACATCCGCTCCGACGAATTGATGGCCACCTTCGCCGGCTTCGCCTGGGTGAGGCGCGCGGCGATGAGCGCGTTCACGTCCGCGCCGCGCTCGAAGGCCACCACCTCGTCCACCACGCCCATGTCGCGGAGCGCGGTGGCCTCGCCCTCGGGAGAGAGCGCGGTGGAGCGCAGCGAGTCGCCGTCCCGTAGGAACAGGAACGCGGCGGTGCCTCCCGCGTTCTCCCCGCCCACGTGGGCCGCGAGCGGGTCGTTGTCGTTCTCACGGCAGAGCACCACCCACGCGTCCACGCCCGCGCGGGCCATGGCCTGGGGCAGCAGCTTCTGGAGGCGCTCCTTGCGCACGCGAGGCCACGCGCCTTCCGCGGCGGGCACGGCGGGCGCGGCGTGGGCGAGGGAGGCAGCGAGCAGGGCGGAGAGGAGGACGGGCCGGACACGCGTCATGGATGCGCTCTTCCTGGTGGGGGGAGGGCGCGGATTGTTTCACGGCCACGCCGCGCGACAACCCACACGCCGTGCACCGCGCGGGTGCTTCACCCGGAAGTCCCGGAATCACAAGAGACATGTCCGGGACGTGGGCCTGTTCGTGGGTGGACATGGCCCTGCCCCCGGGGCTCGGGCGCGGATGGCTGTCTGTCATTGCGCCGGGACCGCCGGGAGGGCGCGAACGGCGCCAGGGCTTGCGACCGTGCGCGTCGTCTCCAACCCCGGAGTCGCACATGCGTGTCGAAGAAACGAGTTCCGCCGCGGAGTACGTCCAGGGCAACGAGGACCGGGAGCTGCGACGGTTGATGCTCCAGGCCCAGGTGTACGCGCCGCTGACGGAGGGAGTGCTGCGCGGGGCCGGCTTGAAGCCCGGCATGCGCGTGCTGGACGTGGGCTGCGGCGTGGGGGACGTGTCCATCCTCGCGGCGGAGCTGGTGGGCCCCACGGGCGAGGTGGTGGGCGTGGACCGCGAGGCCCGCGTCCTCGCCTGCGCCCAGCGTCGCGCCGGGTCGCAGGGCTTGGGCCACGTGCGCTTCCAGCAGAGCAGCCTGGAGTCCCTGCCCGTCGGCGCCCCCTTCGACGCCATCGTCGGCCGGCTGGTGGTGATGTTCCAGCCGGACCCGGTGACGTTCGTCCGCCGCATGGTGGAGCACCTGCGCCCCGGCGGCGTGCTGGCGCTGCACGAACTGGAGCTGGCGGCCATGGGCATGGCGCACCCGAAGCTGCCGCTGTTCAACCGTGTCTGGAACTGGATGCTGCCCACCTGCGAACGCGTGGGCATCAAGGTCCACATGGGCCTGGAGCTGGTGTCCACGCTGCGGCGGGCCGGGCTGGTGGTGGATGACGGCGTGGTGGGCGGGCGGCTGGGCGTGACGCCGGACGCGGAGACCACGCACGCCCTGGTGGAGACCGTGCGCACGCTCCTGCCCCACATGGAGCGGCTGGGCGTGGCGCTGGCCATGGAGGTGGACATCGACACGCTGGCCGCCCGCCTCACCGCCGAGCTGCGCTCCAACGGCGGCGTGCTGGTGCCCAGCCTCATGGTGGGCGTCTGGGCCCACCGTCCAGGCCCTGTCTAGCGCCGCCGTCTTCGCACGACTTCACGAGCGGCGGGGGAGTGGGTCGCTTAGAGTGGCCTCATGGCAAAGACGGCATCCCGCAAGTCCCCCGCGAAGGCCAAGAAGCAGCCCGCGCGCCCCGCCGCGCCCGCGAAGACACCGGCCCGGCCAGTGAAGGCGAAGGTGGAGAAGGTGGAGCCCCGCCGCGCCTCCGCCTCCTCTCCGAAGCCCCCCGTGCTGGAGGCCGAGCCCGTCTTCGACTCCGGCCCCGTGGCCGACCCCCGCGAGTCCACGCCCAAGAGCCTGCCCGCGGGCGAGCCGAAGGGCCGGGTGCTGCCCTTCGAAATCGACCCGGCGCAGCTGGAGGCCGGCTTCCAGAAGCTCCGCGGCGAGCTGGTCCACTGGACCAACAAGGGCCGCTACACCAAGGTCCGCTTCAAGTTCCGGGGCAAGCAGCTGCTGCCCGACCTGCCCCTGGCCGCCGTCGTCGCCGCGGAGGGCCTGTCCTTCTACTGGGGCGGCATCCTGCGCGTGCTCGTGGCCAACGTGGTGGGCAAGAGCGTGTTCGAGGTGGAGCTGGTCAACGACGCGGACAAGCGCGTCCAGGCGGGCCGCGAGGCGCTCCTGTCCGGCGACGTGGACCAGGCGCTCACGCTGTTCCGCGAGGCGCTCGCCATGGACCGCGACAACGCCTCCGCGCACCTCAACGTGGGCGTGGCCCTGAGGCTCCGCGGGGACCGCGAAGGGGCGCTCGCCGCGTTCGAAACCGCGAAGGCCAAGGACCCCGAGGGCGGCGTGGGCGCGGAGGCCGAACGGCTGGCCGCGAACCTCCGCCCCAAGACCTGAAAAACGGGCCCGGAACGGCCTGGAAACGGGCCCCGGACGCGGGCCCGGAAACGGCCTCCGGTGGGGCTGAAAACGCACCGCCCGGATGTTCCCTCCCGGTGCCCCGGAAAGGCCCTTTCCGACCCCTGGAACCGGGCGGGCGGGCAGCCGGGGCGAATCCCCCCTGTTTCCCTTATTGACTGAGGGAAATCCGGGGGTTACGAACACTCTCCCATCGGGCGGAGCCCCCCACGTGAGGGGCCCGTCCGCACCTTCCAGAGCCCATGGCTGACGACACCACCGACACGCCGGCAACGCCCCCCGCGCCTCCTCCGTCGAGCGGCGCTGGAGAGCTCATTCCCATCAACATCGAAGACGAGATGCGCCGCTCGTATCTCGACTACTCGATGTCCGTCATCATCGGCCGCGCGCTGCCAGACGTGCGCGACGGCCTGAAGCCCGTCCACCGTCGCGTCCTCTTCGCGATGAACGACCTGGGCAACCTCCACAACCGCGCCTACAAGAAGAGCGCGCGCGTGGTCGGTGACGTCATCGGTAAGTACCACCCGCACGGCGACTCTTCCGTCTACGACGCCATGGTGCGCCTGGCCCAGGAATGGAGCCTTCGCTACCTGCTGGTGGACGGCCAGGGCAACTTCGGCTCGGTGGACGGCGACTCGCCGGCGGCCATGCGTTACACGGAAGTGCGCATGGAGCGGCTGGCGGAGGACCTCCTGGGGGACATCGACAAGGAGACCGTCGAGTTCGGCCCCAACTACGACGACTCGCTGGAAGAGCCGCTCGTCCTGCCGGCCAAGTTCCCCAACCTCCTCGTCAACGGCAGCAGCGGCATCGCGGTGGGCATGACCACCAACATCCCGCCGCACAACATGACGGAGGTCATCAGCGGCACGCTGCACCTCATCGACAATCCGGGCTGCACCGTCCTGGACCTGATGGAGTTCATCGAGGGGCCGGACTTCCCCACCGCCGCCATCATCACCGGCCGCGATGGCATCCGCCGCGCCTACGAGACGGGCCGCGGGGCCATGACCATCCGCGCGCGCACGGAGATTGAAACGAACAAGAAGGGCGACCGTGAGGCCATCATCGTCACGGAGATCCCCTACCAGGTGAACAAGGCCCGGCTCATCGAGAAGATCGCCGAGCTGGTGCGCGAGAAGAAGCTGGAGGGCATCAGCGACATCCGTGACGAGAGCGACCGTCAGGGCATGCGCATCGTCATCGAGCTCAAGCGCGACGCCATCAACCAGGTGGTGCTCAACAACCTCTTCTCCATGACGCAGATGGAGACGACGTTCGGCGCGGTGATGCTGGCCATCGACGGCGGGCAGCCGCGCACGCTCAACCTGAAGGAGCTGCTGGACCGCTTCATCGCGCACCGCCGCGACGTGGTGACGCGCCGCACGCGCTACGAGCTGCGCAAGGCGCTCTCGCGCATGCACATCGTGGAAGGCCTGCTCGTCGCGCAGGACCTCATCGACCTGGTGGTCAGCCTCATCCGCGCGTCGCGTGACCCGGATGAAGCGCGCTGGGGCCTGATGAACATCCTGTCGCCGGAGCTGTACACGCGCGAGCGCTTCCAGAACCTGGACCGCATCGACTACGCGAAGGCCAAGGCGCAGATGGAGCTGCTGGTCAGCCGCGCGCGCAACGAGGAGCCGGCCTACGGCGGCCTGGAGCACAAGTACGAAGGCGCGGGCTTCAGCGAGGACCAGGCGCAGAACATCCTGGAGATGCGCCTGCAGCGCCTCACCGGCCTTCAGCGCGAGGAGCTCTTCAAGGAGCTCATCGGGCTGGTGCGCGACATCGCGCGCCTGCGCGACATCCTCGCCAATGAGAAGAGCCTGCTCTCCGTCATCAAGGCGGAGCTGATGGAGATCCGCGAGCGCTACGGCGACAAGCGCCGCACGGAGATCACCGGCGCGGTGGATGACCTCACCCGCGAGGACCTCATCGCGGAAGAGACGATGGTGGTCACGCTGTCGCACACGGGCTACGTGAAGCGCTCGCCCCTGTCGGAGTACCGCGCGCAGAAGCGCGGCGGGCGCGGCAAGACGGGCGCGGGGACGAAGGAGGACGACTTCGTCACCAAGGTGTTCGTGGCCAGCACGCACGCGTACCTCATGCCCATCACCACGAAGGGCAAGCTGTACTCGCTGAAGGTGCACCAGATTCCGCAGGGCAGCCGCACGTCGCGCGGCAAGGCCATCGTGAACCTGGTGCAGTTCGGGGAAGGGGAGCGGCTGGCGCAGGTGCTGGTGACGCGCGACTTCCCGGAGAACCGCTACGTCTTCTTCGTCACGAAGAAGGGCGTGGTGAAGCGCACGGACCTGAGCGCGTTCGAAAGCGTCCGCGCCAGCGGCATCATCGCGCTGGGCATCGACGAGGGCGACGAGCTGGTGGGCGTCATGATCACCGACGGCACCAAGGACATCCTCCTGTCCACGGCCACGGGCATGAGCATCCGCTTCAAGGAAGAGGATGTCCGCTCCATGGGCCGTCAGGCCTACGGCGTGAAGGGAATCACGCTGGAGGACGGCGACGAGGTGGTGGGCGCGGACCTCCTGGACAAGGAGCCGGAGGAGGGCCAGGCGCCGGCGGAGCAGAGCAGCGCCATCCTCACGGTGACGGAGAACGGCTACGGCAAGCGCACCGAAGGCGCCGAGTACCGGCAGCAGGGCCGTGGCGGCAAGGGCATCATCGACATCAAGGCCACCGAGCGGAACGGCCGCGTGGTGGGCGTGGTGCAGGTGAAGGACAGCGACGAGGTGATGATCGTCACCAACGGCGGCATGCTCATCCGCATGAAGGTGAAGGAGATCTCCGTCATCGGCCGCAACACGCAGGGCGTGCGCCTCATCGCGCTGGAGAACGGCGAGGAGAAGGTGATGGCCATCTCCAAGCTGCCCGAAGGCGAGGAGTCCGAGGAGGAGACGGAGACCACCTCGCCGGTGGAAGGGGCCGGCGTCGAGGCTTCGTCGGAGGCCGCGCCGGTGGAGGCTGCTTCGCCGGAGGCTCCGGCGGACGAGGCTGGCCCGGCCAGCACGGAAGGTGAGCCCGGCTCGGAAGGCTGAGTCCAGGCGGTAGAAACACGGGAGGGCCGGGCACGGGACGCGGGATGCGCGCTCCGGGACCCGGCCCTCTTCGTTGGTGCGGGGGACTACTTCTGGGTGAGGTCCTTGGGCACGGTGAGGCCGGCGGTCTTCTCGTCGATCCAGAAGATGTTCATCACCCACCAGCGCTGGCCGTCGTTGAAGAGCTGGATGCTGTTGACGCCCTTGGCGATGAGCGGCCCGTCCTGCGTGCCGCGCGCCTCGTAGGTGCTCATGACCTGCACCAGCGCGCCGAAGGCGTGCGTCTGGCGAGCAATCTCCTTCTCGAAGAAGCCGTGCGTCGCGGTGCTCTCCTGGCCCCACGTCACGTAGTCCTCCGGCGTGATGGGGCGGGCCGCCAGCGTGGTCGCCCCCGGCGGCTTCCCCAGCGGGATGAGCTGGGCGCCCGGATAGAAGAGGGAGCGGAAGCGCTGCCAGTCACGAGCCGCGCCCGCCGGTCCGCTGATGACGTCGTAGAGCGCCTTGAGGATGGCGTCCTGGGACTTCACGTCCTCGGGCTTCGCCTTGGGCAGTTGGGCGAGCGCGGCCTGGGTGCGCTCCGCGGAGGCCTTCATCGGGTTCGGCTTCTCCGGTGCGGCGGGGGCGGCCGCGGCCTTGGGCTGCGACGGAGGCGCAGCGGGGGCCTGGGCGAAGGACGCGGTTCCCAACAGGACGGCACAAGCGACGAGCAGGCGCGACATGGGGACTCCCGGAAGAGGGGAAGGCGAAGAGCCTAATCCCACGGCGCGGAAGCCCTCGCTGGGATTCCCCTCCGCGGAGCACACCGCACGAGCCTGTCCGACAGTCGGACAGGTTGGGACCGGGTCGGGTGGCCGGTGCTTGGCCCGGCCGGTGCCGCACCGTAGTGTGCCCGCCGTCATGGCCTTCCTTTCGCTCGATGCCCTCACCCTGAAGTTCCTCGGTGCCGCCGCCCCCGCGGTGCGCGACGTGTCGCTGGCGCTGGAGCCGGGGGACGCGGTGGCGCTGATGGGCACCTCCGGCTCCGGGAAGACGGCGCTGCTGCGGCTGGTGGCGGGCCTGGAGCAGCCGACGTCCGGCAACATCACGCTCGCGGGCCGCGTGGTCGCCGGGCCGGACGTGTTCGTGCCCCCGGAGCAGCGCCCCCTGCGCCGAGTCCTTCACGACACGGAGCTCGAGTCCGGCCTCACCGTGCGCGACGTGGTGATGGGCGTGCAGCCCAAGGGCGAAGGCCTGGCGCACGCGCGCGGCATGCTGGCGCTGTTCCAACTTGAAGACCTGGAGGCGCGCATCTGCGGAACCCTCTCCCGGGGACAGCGGCAGCGCGTGTTGCTGGCGCGCGCGCTGGCCTCCGGGACGAAGCTGCTGGTGCTGGATGAACCCTTCGCCGGCATGGACGCCGGCCTGCGCGCCAACGTCCTTGGAGAGTGGCGCCGCGTGCTCAAGGCGCGAGGCACCGCGGTGCTCTTCGCCACGCACGACGTGGGGGACGCGCTGGCCTTCGCGGACCGGTTGGTGCTGCTGCGCGGGGGCACGGTGGAACAGCAGGGCTCGCCCGAGTCCGTCTACGAAGCGCCGCGCAGCGCCTTCGCCGCGTACTTCCTGGGCGGCACCAACCTGCTGCCCGGTTCAGCCTTCGGCCGCGTCGCGCGCACGGCGCTGGGCAACCTGCCGCTGAGCACGGAGGCGCGCGGCGAGGTGATGCTCTCCCTGCGCCCGGAAGCGCTGCGGCTCGTCCCCGACACGGACGGCGTCGCGGTGGGCGGAGCCCTGCGAGCGGAGGTGTTGGAGCGCGCCTTCCGGGGCGCGCACGTGGACTTCACCGTGTCCTGCGCGGGCATGGCGCTGGTGGTGCGCGCCGCCTCCTCGGCCCCCTTTCGCGAGGGCAGCCGCGCCCGCCTGGAGGTCGCGGGCCGCGCGGACGTGCTGGAGGAGACATCTGGCGCCGCCCGCTAGCACACCAGGCGTGCAAGCGCCCGGCATGAATGGTGCAATCACCCGCGTCCCCCATGCGTAGGGAGGGGTATGAACATCGCAGGCCTTCGAGGAATGGGAACCCGCTTCTTCCACTACGTGCGCGACCCTCGGGTGGCGACGTGGCGCAAGCTGTCCGGGCTGCTGGCCGTCCTGTACTTCGTGTCGCCCGTGGACGCGATTCCGGACTTCATCCCCGTGTTCGGCTGGCTGGACGACCTGGGCGTTCTATCGGCCGCCGCCTTCTTCATGGTGCGTGAGGTCCAGCGCTGGCGCCCCGCCCCGCCCGTCGGTGAGCCGGCGTTCGACGGACTCCCGCGTGACGAGCAGGGCCAGACGCGCGTGCCCACGCTGCGCCGGCACTCCTAGCCGTCAGTCGTTGCCGCCGCGGCGGTCCTCGAAGTGCACGAAGTCGATGAGGAACGTCGCGGCCACCACCAGCGTCCGCACGTGCGGGTCGTGCAGGCCGTTGAACCGGACGCCGAAGTTGTCGGCGTCCGTGAACATCTCCTTGCCGAACCCGCTCCACTTCTTCGCGATGGTCCCCACCTCGCGGCCCTGCTGCTCCACGTTGAACGTCCAGGGCCTGAAGAACGGCCCGCTCAAGTGGGCCAGCTCTTCGTCGCGAGGCCCGAGCACGTCGTAGGCGCGGGTGAAGAAGCGGAAGCGCTGCTGGATGGCGCCCAGGTGCCGTCCCTCGCCGTCCTCCACCTCCAGCCGGGACAGCCAGAAGCGCCACGGGCGGCGCAGCCGCAGGAGTGTCTCCCCGCGCGCGGACTTGAGCTCCATCTTGAAGGGCCGCTTTGCCTTGAGGAAGCCGCGCAGCAGGAACAGGCCCAGCCCGCTGCCCACCTCGCCCGCGAAGAAGAGCGGGCGTCCGTCGTCGCCCACCACCTCGTAGCGGTTGCGGCCCTCGAAGCCGGTGAGGATTTCGCCCCACTCCTTCACCTGCCGCACGCGCAACGTGTGCTCGTCACGCAAGAGGGTCAGCGCCTGGGACTCGTCGGGCATGGGCGGCTCCGGGAAGGCCGAAGGAGGATGGCGGCCGCAGTCTAGAACTGCCCGAGCACCGCGAGCCCCATCCCCCCATGCCGCCCCATGGCCGCAGGGGCGACAGAGACGGTCGGAGTGTTGTCTGGTGCATCGAAGTCACGCGTGAGGAACGTCGTGGTCCCCAGGCCGGCCAGCACGCCCACGGCGGTGCCCACCAGCAGCACGTCCCCGTGGTCGCTGTCCAGGGCCAGGAACATCGCGCTCAAGCCCACCAGGCCGCCCAGGATGCCGCCCGCGTCGATGAGCAGCACCCGGCCCTGGGAGATGTCCAGGTTGCGCCCCACCAGCGCGAAGGTGAGCAGGCCCGCGCCCACCACGCCCTGCTCGATGGCGATGAAGTCGCGCGTCTCACCGCTCTGGGTGGCCATCAGCAGCCCCGCCACCACGCCCGCCCACAGGCCGCCGGAGTTCGCCAGCGACACCTGTCCGGCGGTGGGCCGCGCGAACTCCGCCACCAGGATGCCCAGGCCCGTGAAGCCCAGGGCCCCCGCCATCACCGCCCCCGTGGCGCTCTCCCCCTCCAGGTCGAACGAACTCTGGGACGCCAGGCCATAACCGAAGCCCCACACCGTGCCGGAGTTGATGGCCGCCGCCTGGCCCCGCGTCAGACTGCTCCGGGTGGCGAGCATCGAAATCGCCGCCCCCGCGCCGCCGCCCAGGAGCGCCACCGCCACGTACGCGCGCCCGTCCTGGCAGTTGGAGATGGAGCACAGCATGACGCCCTGGGTGATGCCGTGCAGCGTCTGCACGACGGTCAACGACGCCCGGGCCTGCTGCGACGGTCCCTCCTTCGAAGTCACCCCTGGCTCCGCCACCACCGGCCGCGCTAGCGTGTCCTGCGCCAGCCGCGCGCCCGGCTCCATCCGCGTCCGCGCCAGCCGCGCCAGCTCCGGTGCGTACGGATGCCCGGGGCACACCTGCATCACGCGCTCCAACAACTCCAGGGCCTGCGCCTCCTGTCCGCGCACCAACGCGTCGAAGCCCGCCGCGTAGTCGGACTCGGCGGCGCAGGCTTCGTCACTCGCCACGAGCGGTGGCGCGGAGACGGAGCCCGAGGACGTGACGGCGGGAGGCGCCGCGCCTTCCCGGGGCGAAGGACCGGGCTGCGCTGCGACGAGGACGGCCAGGAAGAAGGGCGCGAGGACCATGCAGGCTCCCACCCTAGTCACCCCCGCGGAAAGACGGGAGACCCGGGACCCCGGTCCTCCTGGAAAGGAGGCCCGGGGCCCGGGTGACGCCACGCGGCGGCCTACCGCGTCGCCAACGTCTCCATGTGCTGGCGGAGCGCGGCCATGTCCCCCAGCCGCCCGTCCAGACCCGGAAGGGGCTTCGCGGCCTGCTCGATGCGGCCCCGCGTACGCGGACCCGCCGCCACCAGCCACGCCACGCCCAGCGCCAGCTCCGCCACGTCCGGCGCCTGGCCCAGCTGCGAGGCCAGCGCGAGCAGCGCGTCCACGGCCTTCTTCACCTGCGCGCCGTGCAGCGGGTGGCTGCTGGTGATGCCCTCGCGCAGGAGCACCAACAGCACCCGCGCGGTGGCGCGAGCCTGACGCACCGGCTCCGGTCCTTCACCCGTGCCGGCCCACAGCCCGTTCGCCAACTGCTGGCCCAGGATGCCGCCCACGTCCTCGGTGGGGATGGAGGCCTCCGCCACGGACAGCGGAAGGGACTCCTCCTCCTGCTCGTAGACCACCTCCGCCTTCTCCTTGACGACGCGCTCCAGCTCCGGGGCGCCCTGCATGGCGGCGTCCTTGCGCGGCTTCGCGGCGGACATCAGCCGGTCGAAGAACCCGCCCTTGTCCTTCTTCGCGCTCTTCGCGGACTCCTGCTCCCTGCGCTCCATGGGCGCGCTGGCGCCCCCGGGCCCGGAGCCATCCGCGAACTCCGCCTGGAAGGAGGACCCGGTGGTGGGCTCCGGCCCCAGGTCGCGCGCGGGAGCGGGCGAGGGCGCGGACAGGCTCGGAGGCGGCGGGGGGACCGCGCCGCCCCGGGAACGGCTGACCGCCCCGGGCGCGGGCATCGACTTCGAAGCCACCCGTCGCTTCATCACGGGCCGCGTCGCCGGCGCGAGCGCGTCCGCGAGCCCGCCCTCCGGCACGTCTTCGTCGTCCATGTCCCGAGCGGCCTGGTTGAACATGCTCCAGCCCGCGGGCGCGTTCACCGGCACCACGCGCGTGTCAGGCGTGCCGGATGCACGGCGGTCGCCCTGGCGCTCCTCCACCACCACGAAGGACGTGTACTGCGTGGCCAGCTGGTGCTCGACGGCGAGCCGGACGATGCGCTCCTTCATCGCCTCCGCGCGCCGGCCCACCAGCCCCGCGTCCATCCAGCCCCGGATGCGCTCGGCGGCCCACAACTTCTCCACCACCGGCCGGTCCGACTGCGCGGGCAAATCCAACCGCACCGTGAGGGAGAAGGGCTCCCGGCCCGACTTCCCCTTCAGCGTCACGCTGCCCGTGCCCGCCTGCGCATAGCGCCCGAAGAGCGTCCACGGCGTGCCATCCACCAGCGGCGGCAGCGTGGCCGGCGCCAGCTCGCTGGCCTCCACGCCGTCGAAGCGCACCTCCAGGTCGGTGACGCGTGGCGCGAGTGCCCGCGAGAACTGCGCCACCACCTTCTCGTCGATGCGCTCTCCCGGGTGGATGAACTCCACCGCGCCATCCGTGCGGCGCGCCAGGTCGCGCAGCAGCGCGTCGCTCACGTTGGTGCCGATGCCGAACGAGAACACCCGCCCCGTCCCGCGCGCCGCGAGCACCGCCTCGAGGATTTCGTTCTCGTTGCCCACCTGGCCGTCCGTCAGCAGCACCACCACGCCGTCCGGCGCGGCCTTCATCGCGGTGACCATCGGCTCCAGCAGCTCCGTGCCGCCGTAGGCCCTCAGCCCCGCGACCCACGCGTCCGCCTGCTCCAGCGTGCGCTGGGTGAACTGCATCGTCTGCGGAGAGAAGGAGCGGAACGAGTTCTCGAACGCGATGACGTTGAAGCGGTCGCCTTCACGCAGGTGGCGCAGGCACAGCCGGAGCGCGGCCTGGGCCTGGGGCAGGCTGTCGCCGTCCATGGAGCCGGACGTGTCCACCACGAACACCACCTCCTGCCGGGGCGGCGTCGTCGCCAGGTTCAGCAGGTCCGGCACCACCGTGAGCGCGAACGTGCCGGGGCCTTCCGCCTTCCGGTGGGTGACCACGGGCGTGAGCATCACGTCCGGGTTGGCGTTGCGCATCGTGAGCACCACGTCGCGGTCCAGCGCCACCTCGTTGCCCGCGAAGTCCTTGAGGAACGAATCGCGCTGCAGGGTCACCCGCGTGCGGGTGCCGTCCTTGGTGGCGGTGATGCGGTGGGACGGGCTCTCCACCACCACGTCACGGCCCACGTCGATGAGCAGGTCCATGCGCAGCCCGTAGTCCACGTTCATGCTCGTGGGCGGGGAGATGCGGTCCGCGTCCGGCACCCGCGTCGTCGGGGCCGCGCTGCCGTGGCCGGTGCGGTCGCCGTGCACCGCGCCGGGCATGTACCGGGGCGCCACCAGCGTGGGCAGCATCCAGCGCACGCTGCCTTCTTCCGCGGTGAGCGTCTGCAGGAACTCCACCTCCACCAGCGTCTCCTCGCCCGGCAGCAGGTTTCCCACCTGCGCGGTGAAGACGTTGGCGCGCTCCTGGTCCAGCAGCGCCGCGCCGTGTCCTTCGGTGATGGCGTCGTCGTAGGCGCGGAAGGCCGCCTCGCGCTCCTTCACCACGCCGGCCACGCGGCGGCCCGCGCACGTCATGGAGAAGGCGCTGAGCGTCGCGTCGGAGGGCAGGGGGAAGGTGTAGATGGCCTCCACCGGCTTCTTCTCGTCGTTGCGGTAGCGCTGCGTCACGCGCACCCGCGCGTGCCCCCCGAGCAGCTCACCGGTGACTTCCACTCCCTGCAGGGGCACCTGGGCCCCGTCCCGCGTGAACAGCCCACACTTCGCCTGCTCGTTCATGACCGCGTTCCTTCCTGGAACTCCTCGATGAGGGCGCGCACCCGCTCGGCCAGCGCCCGGACCTTCGCTTCCGCCTGCTCCGACACGTGCAATTCCAACCCCGGCGCCAGGAGCCAGCGCTGGTAACGCGCCACCTCCACCGTCGGGTCTTTTCCCGGCCGCTTCGGGGGCATCCGGAGGGCGTCCTCCGGTACCGGCAACGTCCCCGAGCCCACCGGCGACTCCGCCAGCCGGCGCAGCTCCTCCGGCGACAACCGCAAGAGCTCCGCCTGGATGGCGTCCAGTGGCAGGAACCTCGCCTGGAGCACCCGGATGGCCTTGAGCCGCACCCGGTGCTCCTCTCCGTAGACCGTGTCCGGCCCCTTGAAGGGCGGTGCGGGCAGGAGGCCCCGCTGGACGTAATAGCGGACCGTGCGCGGCGAGATGCCCACCTCCTCCGCCAGCGCGGTCAGCTTCCACTCCGTCTGTGTCTTGGGCGTGCTCACGAACCTGACAGTAGGTTGTGACAGTGGTAGTGTCAAGACATCGGTGGCGATTTGTCAGTAGTGGTGTTGAGATGCATGGGGTGGCGGCCGGGCGGGCGGTGGGACAGAAGGGGGCATGAACGTCGGCGTGGACGGCCTGGACCCCTCCTCCATCCAGCTCATTGGTACGGCGGTGACGCCCGCGGTGATGGTGTCCGGGTGCGGCATCCTGGCCACCGGCCTGGACAATCAGATTTCGCGCATCACCGCGCGGATGCGGGACATGGTCCGGGAATGGCGCACGCTGCCGGAGGGCCATGCGCGCCGGTCGCTCCTGCGCGAGGAGGTGGCCATCATGGACCGCCGCCACGCCATCCTCGCGCGGGCCATTGGCTTCACCTACGCGGCGCTCTTGTCCTTCGTGGTGACGTCGCTCCTGTACCTGCTGCGCCGCAGCGTCGCGGTGCCGGAGGGGCTGCCGGTGATGTCCTTCTCCCTGGGCGTGGGGCTGTTGGGTTCCACGGCGGTGCTGGCCCTGGCGTCGCTGCGTTTGAGCCGCCGCGCCATCACGTTGGAGGGCGCGGAGCTCTTCCGCGACGGGCGGCCGGGCGACCCGCCAGCGCCCTGAATTTGTTCCGCAGCGCACGCGAAGGTGCTAGCGGGTGCCTCCGAGACGCGCGGGTCTGGTAGGTCCCGGCTCGCGCGCCTGGTATCGCGCAGGATTCAGCAGCCTCTGTGGCTCAACCCTCACCGTGGAGCACGTGAACATGGCAAACGCCCAGGTCTTCTTCGACATGTCGATTGGTGGCCAGCCCGCCGGCCGCATCGTGATGGAGCTGTTCTCCGACGACGTCCCCAAGACCGCCGAGAACTTCCGCGCCCTGTGCACGGGCGAGAAGGGCACCGGCCGCGGTGGCAAGGCGCTGCACTTCAAGGGCACGCCCTTCCACCGCGTCATCCCGAACTTCATGTGCCAGGGCGGCGACATCACGCTCGGCAATGGCTACGGCGGCGAGTCCATCTACGGTGAGAAGTTCGCGGACGAGAACTTCAAGCACAAGCACACGGGCCCGGGCATCCTCTCCATGGCCAACGCGGGCCCGAACAGCAACGGCTCGCAGTTCTTCCTCACCACGGCCAAGACGGATTGGCTCGACGGCAAGCACGTCGTCTTCGGCAAGGTCGTCGAGGGCATGGACGTGGTGAAGAAGATTGAAGGCGTGGGCAGCCAGTCCGGCGCGACGCGCCAGCCCGTGAAGATCGAGGACAGCGGCCAGCTGTAATCCCGCCGCTCCGTCTCACCCGAAAGGTCCATCCGTGCCTCGCGCGCGGGTGGACCTTCGTCGTTTCCGCCGGAGGCGTTTCAAGACGGCCCGTGGGACGCGTCCTCGTCCTCCTCCTCCTCGCGGGCCTCCTCCGGGCGGAAGGGCCGCGCGGGCACGGCGCCGAACGCGCGCAGCAGCTCCAGGGGGATGGGCAGGATGGTGTGGTTGCCGCCGCTGGTGATCTCCACCAGCGTCTGCAGGTAGCGCAGCTGGAGCGTGGCGGGGTTGCGGCTGAGCACGTCCGCGGCCAGGGCGAGCTTCTCCGCGGCCTGGTGTTCGCCTTCCGCGGCGATGATCTTCGCGCGGCGCTCGCGTTCGGCCTCGGCCTGCCGCGCGATGGCCCGCTGCATCTCAAACGGCAGGTCGATGTGCTTCACCTCCACGTTGGAGACCTTCACGCCCCACGGGTCGGTGCGCGCGTCGAGCACCTGCTGCAATTCGTGGTTGATGCGCTCGCGCTGGGACAACAGGTCGTCCAGCTCCACCTGGCCCAGGATGGCGCGCAGCGTGGTCTGCGCAATCTGGCTGGTGGCGTAGAGGTAGTCCTCCACCTGGAGCACGGCCTTGTCCGCCTGGATGACGCGGAAGTAGACGACGGCGTTGACCTTCACGCTGACGTTGTCCTTGGTGATGACGTCCTGCGGGGGCACGTCGCGCGCCACGGTGCGCAGGTCGATGATGACCATCCGCTCGACGAAGGGGATGAGCCAGCGGAAGCCCGCGCGCTTGAGGCCCACGTAGCGGCCCAGCCGGAACACGACGCCGTTCTGGTACTCGGTGACGATGCGCACGCCGGAGATGAAGAGAAGAAACAGCAGCGCCACGGGGATGAGCCAACCCAGCGCTCCAACCAGCTCGTTCATGGCATCGACTCCGCGACGGTGAGGGTGAGCCCTTCCACGGCGCGCACCACGACCCGGGCGCCCTCGCGGATGGGAGTGAAGGAGACGGCGCGCCAGCGCTCGCCGTGGACGAACACCTCGCCGCCCGAGGGCGTGACGAGGCCCAACGCCGTGCCGGCCTCGCCCACGAGCCCCGCGTCGCCGCCCCGTTGCGGCAGCTTGCGCGTCTGGGCGCTGCGGTACGCGATGAAGGCCGCGGTCCCCGCGAACACGAGCGCCGTGGGCAGCATCACGCCCCACGACAAGCGGAAGGATGGCTCCACGAACCAGCCCGGTTCGAAGCGGTCCACCAGGAACACGCCGCCCAATATCAACAGCCCCACGCCCGCCGCGCCCAGCAGTCCGCTGGTGACGAACAGCTCCGCGAGGATGAGCCCCACGCCCACCAGCATCAGCACCAGCGCCCCCGAGCGCACCGGCAGCGTCGCCGACGCCATCAACGCCAGCACCAGCGCCACGCAGCCAATGAGCCCCGGCGCCACCGCGCCCGGATGGGACAGCTCCACCACCAGGCCCAGCGCCGCGACGAGGAACAGCAGGTAGATGAGCGACGGCTGCGCGAGCGCATGCACCACCCGCTGTGACAGCCCCGGCTCCAGCGACACCACGCGGGCCTCGCGGGTGGCGAGCGTCACGGTGTCTCCATTCGCGACCTCCACGCGGCGGCCATCGACGGCGGAGAGGAAATCAGCCTCGGTGGGAGCAACGAGCTCCACCACGCGAAGCTCCACGGCGCGGTCCGCGGGAACGCTGGCGCTGTCGCGCACGGCGGCCGCGGCCCACTCCGGATTGCGGCCCCGCTGCCGGGCGATGCCCTCCGCGAAGGCGACCGTGTCGTTCTCCACCTTGCGGGCGAGCTCCTCGCCACCCACCTGCTCCACGTCCTCGCCCCCGAAGCCCACGGGATGCGCCGCGCCGATGTTCGTCCCCGGAGCCATGGCGCTCACGTTCGATGCGAGCGCGATGAACACGCCCGCGCTGCCTGCACGTGAGCCGGAAGGTCCCACCCACACGAGCACGGGAACGCGCGAGCCCAGGAACGCGCGCACCACGGTGCGGGTGGCGTCCAAGGAACCGCCCGGAGTGTCCAGCCGCACGAGCAGCGCCGAGGCTCCCTCATCCTCCGCGCGCTTCACGCAGTCCGTGAGGTACGCGCCCGAGCCGGCATCCACCACGCCCTCCAGCTCGCACCGCGCGACGAAGGACGATGAAGCGGGAGCCGCCGGAGCGGCGAGGCCCACGAAGAGGAACGCCAGGAGCCAGCCCCAGAGGACGTGATGGCGCCAGCGCATCCTGTCGACGTGGTCCTGCATGTCCGCCCCCGAATGCGCGCCCCTCTCGCACACGCACTCGGACAACGATGTGCATCGGACCTTCGGATGACCGCGTCTTGAAGCCGGGGGCCTGGAGGGCAGGCGGGCAGGGAGGGCCCGGCGCCCCGCTTGTGCATCCAGTCCTGGACGATGGAGGGGATGCGCGTTGCTGGAGAAGGACGCACCTCCTTAGGGTCAGCCTCTCGCTCTTCTTCCAGGAGGTTTCATGCGCCGTGCCGTGCTGATCATCGCTGCTCTGGGCCTGTCCGCTGTTGGGGCGGGAGCTTGCAGGACCACCCAGCCCCCGGGGACTGAGGACCAGATGCCCATCCAGGGCCCGGACACGAACCGCGAAGTCATCCAGAACGTGCCCAACGAACCGGCGGGCCCCGCGGGTCCCGTCAATGCGCCGGACGTGGACGGTGGCTTCCCCGAGGGCGGCGGGTAGTCTTCCGCGCCATGACGGCGGAGACCACGGTCTACAGGGCGGAGCGCGTGTGGACACTCGATGCGGAGCGTCCGCGCGCGGAAGCATTGGCGGTGCGCGACGGAAGGGTGCTCGCGGTGGGGACGCTCGCGGAAGCGCGCGCCGCCGCGGGGCCTGGCGCGCGTGAAGTGGACCTGGGCCGCGCCACGGTGGTGCCCGGCCTGGTGGACGCGCACGCGCACCTGCACGGTCTGGGGAAGAGCCTGACCACGGTGCGCCTGGAGAAGGCGCCCTCGGTGGAGGACGTCCTCCAGCGTCTGGCGAAGGCGCCCGCGTCGAGCTTCCAGGGGGACTGGTTGCTCGGCAAGGGGTGGGACCAGAACGAGTGGCCCGGCGCCGTGTTCCCTGGCCGCGAGGAACTGGATGCGCGCTTCCCCACGACGCCGGTGTTCCTCATGCGGGTGGATCATCACGCGGCCTGGGTGAACGGCGAGGCGCTGCGCCGCGCGGGCATCACGCGGGACACGCTGGATCCGCCAGGAGGCCGCATCCTCAAGGATGCGAACGGCGAGCCCACCGGCGTCCTCGTGGACAACGCGCTGGACGTGGTGGAGGCCGCCATTCCCGCGCCCACGCGCCAGCAACTGGAGACCCGGTTGCGAGCCGCTCTGGAGCGGTGCGCGCAGGTCGGGCTCACGGGCGTGCACGACGCGGGCATGGACCTGCAGGCCTTCCGCATGTTGCAGGACTGGGACGCCGCGGGGACCTTGCCCCTGCGCGTGTATGCGATGGCGGCGGGGCAGGGGGAACAGCGTCACGGCTATCTGGAGCAGGGGCCGTGGCAGGGGCGTCACCTGTCCATGCGCTCGGTGAAGTTCCTGGCGGATGGAGCGCTGGGAAGCCGGGGCGCGGCGCTGCATGAAGACTACAGCGACGAGCCCGGCCAGCGCGGCCTGTTGCTCCTCTCACCCGAGGAACTCGAGGCACGGGCACAGGCCTTCATGGCCCGGGGCTTCCAGGTGTGCATCCACGCCATTGGAGACCGTGCCAATACATTGGTCGTGGACGTCCTCCTTCGAGGCGCGGAGCGGACGGGCACGCAGGCCCTGCGTCACCGCGTGGAGCACGCGCAGATTCTTCGGCTGGAGGACATCCGGAGGTTGGGCGCGGCGGGCCTGGTGGCCAGCGTGCAGCCCACGCACGCCACCAGCGACATGCCCTGGGCACAGACGCGGCTGGGGCGCGAGCGGCTCCGGGGGGCCTACGCCTGGCGCACGTTGAAGGACGCGGGCGCGCACCTGGCGCTGGGCAGTGACTTCCCCATCGAGAACCCGGACGTGCTCGCGGGGCTCTACGCGGCGCGCACGCGGCAGGACGCGAAGGGCTGGCCGGAGGGCGGCTGGTATCCGGAGGAGCGCCTGAGCGCGGCGGAGGCGCTGGAGGGCTTCACGGTGGGGCCCGCGTGGGCGTCCTTCGAGGAGGCGCGGCGCGGAAGGCTGAAGCCCGGCCTGGACGCGGACTTCGTCGCGCTGTCGGAGGATCCGCTGGAGGGGCCCGCGGCGGCGCTGGTGGACGCGCGCGTGCTGGCCACGGTGGTGGCGGGCGCGGAGGTGTTCCGGGCGGACGGGTGACGCGGCTCACCCGCCGAAGATGTGCGAGCGCGCGGCTTCGGCGATGGCGACGACGGCAGGGTGGCGCAGTCGGCGCTCCACGGTGATGGCGTAGAAGCACTGCTCGATTTCGTCGGTGTGCCCGATGGCGGTGACGTTGAACTGCCGTTGCACCTCGGCGTCGATGATGGAGGGCATGGCGAAGATGCCGTGCCCCTTCTGTCCGAAGGCCTGGAGCAGCGCGCTGTCGTCGAAGTCGCCAGCGATGAGGGGCCGGATGCCGAGCCGCTCGAACCACAGGTCCAGCGAGCGGCGCACCGACGACTCCTCCGACGGCAGCAGCATGGGAGCGCCGTCGAGCGAGCGCGGGAAGTCCTTGCGAAGGTGCGCGAGGGGTTGGGCGGCGAAGAACGTCACGCCGCACTTGCCTAGCAAGTGGTTGAAGGACCGGACGCTGACGGGCTCGGAGCCAGGCGCGTCCGCGAGCACCACGTCCAGCTCATGCAGCGCCAGTTGTGCGAGCAATTGGGGCAGGGGGCTCTCGCGGCAGATGATGCGCAGCGAGGGCCCGGCATCCAGCGCGGGCTTGAGCAGCTGCTCGGCGACGAGCTTGGGGATGACGTCGAGCACGCCCACGTTGAGGCGCAGCTGCTGGCCGGTGGGCAGGCCGGAGACGACGTTCTTCAGCTCGTTGCCCAGGCGGAAGATTTCGTCCGCGTAGCGCATGACGGTGCGGCCCACGTCGGACAGGACGAGCTTGCGGCCCTTGCGCTCGAAGAGCTGGTGGCCCAGCGACTCCTCCAGCAGCTTGATTTGGGCGCTGATGGTGGGCTGGGCGAGGTGCAGCTCTTCACTCGCCTTGGCGATGCTGCCCGCCCGCGCAACCGTCCAGAAATACAGGAGATGGTGGTAGTTGAGCCACGCCATGACTTAGAAATAACCGAAGGGTTTCATCCAAACTAGCTCATTTTTTAAAGTGTCGTCCCCGCTTATCTCTACGTCCGTCACCGCGCGATGGGTGCGCGGGGGACTGATTGGGGAGGTACGCGTCATGGAAGCCATCTACGAGGAGCTTGAGTCCACGACGGTGGAGGGAGTGGAGACCGAGGTGGACTCGGCGGAAGTGGAGATGCGGGTGCGGGGGCACCTGGAGCTGGTTCGTCGGCTGGCCTGGAAGTACCGCTGGACGGGCCTGTCGCTGGAGGAGCTGATGTCGGAGGGCAACGTCGGCCTGGTGGAGGCGGCGCGCCGGTTCGAGGAGCGGGGAGTGCCGTTCGGTGCCTACGCGCAGCAGTGGATCCGCGCGCGCATCCGGGCGTACGTGTCCCGCACCTGGAGTATGGCGGGGGGCCGCGCGCCGTGGATCGTCTTCCAGCTCCGGCGCGAGCGGGCGCGGCTGGAGGCCCGCTGGGGCGAGGGGCACCCGGAGGTGACGAAGCGGTTGGCCGAGGCGCTGGGCAAGAAGGAGGAGGACGTGGTGCGGGGGACGGACGCGCTGGCGAAGGACGTGTCCCTGAACGCGCCCCTGGGCCTGGAGGGGGACGCGACGCGGCTGGACATGCTGGAGTCGGACGAGGACTCGGCGGAGGAGCAGGCGGACCGGGGCGCCTGGGCGGAGAAGCTGCACCAGAGCGTGGCGGCGGCCTGGCCGGAGCTGGACGCGAGGGAGCGGGCGCTGGTGAAGGAGCGGATGCTGGTGGAGGACGGGGTGAGCGCGGAGTTCCTGGCGAAGCGCTTCGGGGTGACGGCGGTGCGCATCCGGCAGATCGAGCAGGGGCTGCGCCAGAAGCTGCGCCAGCGGCTGACGGCGGGCTGCACGGCCTGGGATGGCGAAGCGCCCCGGCTGGCGGCCTGAGTGTCGAGCGAGGAGGAGGGTTGGCGGAAAAGGGGTTGACGTCGCGGGCCAGTGACCGTAAATCGGCGCTGCCGCTCGCGGTGCGCGGTACGCCCAAGTAGCTCAGTCGGTAGAGCAGGGGACTGAAAATCCCCGTGTCGGTGGTTCGATTCCGCCCTTGGGCACACCAGTACGAAGAATCTGAAGGGCGTCGGACTCCGGTCCGGCGCCCTTCGTCGTTTCTGACGTCAGCGGCTCGCACGCGCCGGTGCCGGATGCGCTGCACGCGCACCAATGCGCGCCTGGTCTTCTTCGCTCCCGAAGCGCAGGTCGATGCGCCGCACCGCCTCCACCCATTCCTGGACGGTCCGCGCCCCATCCAGCATCGAGCGGACGAAGGGATCTCCGCGCCGCTCCTGGCAGCGGCTCCACAGGAGCTCGGGTGGCTCGCTCAGCAGGTTCCCGACGGCGCCTTCGTAGGACGGCATCGCTTGCACGTCGCCGTCCGGCTGGATGTACCAGCAGCCACGGCCTGTCTTGAGGCTGAAGTTGCTGGTGGTCTGGACCGCCACGCCCGGTGGCGCGAGCGCCTGCAGCCTCGCGGTGACCGCCGGGTCGTCCAGGGCGTGCATCTCGTCGTCGGTCAGGAACTCCTGGCTGGCGAAGGTCTCCCGCGTCGCCAGCCCCGAGGGCGCGACGGCCCCCAACACCAGGTGGCGAAGCCTCGGGAAGCGGGGCGCCACCTCCGTGCAGAAGCGCTCGAGCTGGTCGTGATTGCTGCGGACCACCACGCATTCGATGTCGAGCCGCATCCCGCTGGAGGCGTGCTGGTTGAGCAGCTCCAGCGCCGCCAGGGTCCGGACGAAGCTGCCGGGACGTCCCCGAATCTTGTCGTGGACGTCCGCCGTCGCGCCATCCAGGCTGACATGGACCTCGTGAAAGACTTCGCCGAGCCGCCGCGCCAGCGCCTCCGTCATCCCCCAGCCACTCGTATAAAGGATTGTCTGGACACCGGCCTTGGACAGGCGTTCGGCAATCCCTGTCAGTCCTGGGACGGTGAGCGGCTCCCCGCCAGAGAACGTCACCTGGCGCAAGCGCATGGAGAGCAGGACGTCGACCAGTTGCTGCATCTTCTCGGGCGGGAGCTGCCGGGAAGGGCGCCTGCCGGATTCTGAGTGGCAGTGGGTGCAGAGCAGCGGGCAACGGTATGTCACCAGCCAGACGAGCGCGCGAGAGTACGGGCTGCCTTGGGTCACTGTCTTTTGCATGGGCTGACAGCCTGGGCCGAACAGGTGGAGGCCCTCGCGTCCGCGGGAGCCTTTCAGGGATGGCTGGATTCGAAGCAATACGCTAGAAAGCATTGCCATTGTAGGGGGGCCGGAGCGTCAGTGATTCGGGGTCCGGTCATCTCCACGCTGACAGGAAATGTCTGCTCCGGGCAGAGCGGGAGGTCGTCATGCCCATCCAGGATGAGTGTTTCTATGTTCGCAACATGGCCTGCACCTTCCTTCGCCGCTCCGACGGGTGTCTGGTCATCTCCGGGCGTGAGGCACTGGAGTTGCGCCGTGCCGACGCGGCGATCGTCGCGGAGTTGATCCGTCTGGCCTCGGTGCCGCTTTCTGGCAGCGAGCTGCGCCGTGGCGCCTCGAAGCTGGAGAACGGCCCCGCCGTGCTGGAGGCGCTCGCGAAGGCCGGCTGCCTCACCGAGGGCCGGACCCTGGACGCGCTGGAGGCGAAGTCCTCCCCCCGGCTCAAGGCGCGAGGACAGCCACCGCTCGGCAACGTCGTGTTCGGGCTGACCGGGGCCGTGGCCAGTGCCTACATGCTCCCCTCCATCGCGCGTCTCCAACCTTTCGCCAGGAGGATCGACGTGGTGGTGACGCGAGCGGCCCGGCCCTTCGTGGCGCCCGCTGCCTTCGAGGCCCACGGCATCCAGGTCTGGGGAAGCGCGTCCGCGCGCCGGGGAGAGGTGCGGGTCCCTCACATCGAACTCGCCGACACCGCCGACCTTGTCGTTGTCTGCCCTGCTTCCGCCCACGCCATCGCCAGGCTGGCCCAGGGGGCCTGCTCCGACCTGGTGTCACTCGTGGTGACCGCGACCCGCGCCCCCGTCATCGTCGTGCCCTCCATGAACGAGGCCATGTGGGACCATCCCGCGGTCCAGCGCAACGTGGCTCGCATCGTCGCGGATGGCGTCCATGTCGTGGAGCCTCACCGGGGGCTGGAGGTCGCCTGGCTTGCGCGGGGCGAGCCTCCACGTCTGGGCTTCGGGACACAGGGACTGCTGGACGGGGCCATGCTCGCGACCTTGACGGCCGTGGCCGCCGGCAAGCCCCGGACGCGCGAGGTTTCGCGGGAGTGAGTCGTGGATGGGCGCTCATCGCGCATCAAGGAGGGTTCCCGGGTGGCTGTCTTTCCCTTCCAGCGGCTCTTGCGTGACGGACGCCTTCGCGTCCGGTCGCTCGCGACGGTGCTCTCCCAGGTGCGTGCCACCGTCCGCCTCGCCTGGGAGGCGGACCGGGCCTCCATGGCGTGGAGCGCGGGGCTGACGCTGCTCGCGGCGCTGTTCCCGCCGGCCATCGTCTACGTGGGAAAGCTCGTCGTCGATGGGGTCCTGGCCGCCGCGAAGACCCGGAGCGAGGCCCTCTCCTCCCACACCTTGTGGCTGGTGGCGCTGGAGTTCGCGCTCGTCCTTGCCTCCGCCGCCCTGGGCCGGCTCATCGCGCTCGTCCACGAGGTCCTCCAGGCGCGCCTCACCACCGCCACCAACCTCAAGATCCTTCACAAGGCGTTGGCGTTGGAGCTGCGCCACTTCGAGGACCCCCAGGTCCACGACACGATGCAGAAGGCGCGGCGGGTGGCGGACAGCCGGCCCCTGGTGATTGTCGTGAACCTGTTCTCGACCGTGCAGCACGGCGTCACGCTCGCGAGCTACGCGGCGCTCCTCCTGGCCTTGTCGCCCTGGAGCGCGCTCATCCTGGTCGCGGCGTCCCTGCCGGCCTTCTTCGTGGAGGCACGCCTCGCCCGCGAGTCGTTCGAACTCCACTCGGAGCGCGCGGGGGCCGCGCGGCGGCTCGACTATCTGGAATGGCTGCTCACGCGGGACAACCATGCCAAGGAGGTCAAGCTGTATGGCCTGGGCTCCATCATCCTGGACCGCTACCAGCGGTTGGCCCGGTTGTTCTACGAGCGGGACCGGAAGTACGAGCGGCGGCGGTTGTCCTTCGGGCTGGGCTTCGGGGCGCTGTCCATCCTCGCCTTCTACGGGTGCTATGCGTTCGTGGTGGCCCGGACCGTCATGGGCGTCCTCACCCTGGGGGAGATGATTCTCTATATCGCGGTCTTCCGGCAGGGGCAGACGGCGCTCCAGGCGACCCTGCTGTCCATCGGGTCCGTCTACCGGGAGTCGCTCTTCATGTCGGACCTGTTCCAGTATCTCGCGGTGCCCACGGACCAGGAGGGCGCGCGCGTGCTTCCCCCGCGGAGCCCGGTGCGGGGGCGGGCCCAGACCATCGAGTTCCGCGACGTGTCGTTCCGGTACGCGGGACAGCAGGGGTGGGCGCTGCGGCACGTCAACCTGACCCTCCCCGCGGGGGAGAAGCTCGCCGTCGTCGGGGAGAACGGGGCGGGCAAGAGCACCTTCGTGAAGTTGCTGCTGCGCTTCTACGAGCCGACGGAGGGGTCCATCACCTACGGCGGCGTCGACCTGCGGGACATGGACCCCGGCGACCTCCGCTCCCGCTTCAGCGCGGTGTTCCAGGACTTCGTCCGCTACCAGTTCAGCGCCGCCGACAACATCGGGCTGGGGGACACCCAGCACTGGCAGGACGCGGCGCGGATCCAGGCGGCGGCGGAGAAAGGCGGTGCCAGCACGCTCATCGAGTCGCTGCCCCGGAAGCTCGACACGCTGCTGGGCCTGTGGTTCGAGTCAGGCCAGGACCTGTCCGTGGGGCAATGGCAGAAGCTGGCTGTCAGCCGCGCCTTCATGCGCGACGCGGAGGCGCTCATCCTGGACGAGCCGACGGCGAGCCTCGATGCCCGCGCCGAGCAGCGCTTCTTCGAGAGCTTCCGGGCCCTCGCCGAGGACCGGACCGCGCTCATCATCTCCCACCGGTTCTCCACGGTGCGGATCGCCGACCGCGTCGTCGTGCTGCACAACGGGGAGATCCAGGAGCTGGGCTCCCACGAAGAACTGCTTCGCCGTGGTGGACAGTACGCGCATCTCTTCCAGCTCCATGCGGACGGCCACGGCGACGAGCCTGCTTCGGGACGCGCGGGGCGCTGAGCCCGCGGACTGCCCGGCCTCAGCTCAGCGCCCCCCGGAATGTCCGGGGCACATAGTGCAGGAACAGGGACGTGGAGCGGCAGCCCTCGGGGAGCGTGGGGCGGGCGTGGGGGATGTCGCAGCCACGGTAGAACGCACACTCGCCCGATGTCTGGTGGAGGGTGCCCGGCCTGCCGCCAGGCGGACTGAAGACGAGCGGCCAACTGCCGGGCCCCGTCCGGCCTGACGTGAAGTCGACCAGCAGGGTTCCGCTGAACCGGCACTGCGCCCGGTCGGTGTGGCGGGCGAGCCGCGCGCCGGGCTGGTAGCAGCCCAGGTAGTTGTAGGAGGGCCGGGCTTCGACATCGAAGAGGTTCGACACGACGCCCGCGAGCTGTTCGTGGAAGAAGCTGGAGACCGGATCGTTGTGCCGCACGTAGCGCAAGCTCTGGGGGTCTCCCAGCACCAGCAGCCCGCTGCTCACGAGGCCCCGGTAGTAGGCGCGGAGGGCTTTCATCTGCGCGGGGTGGAAGAGCCCCGCCATGTTGGCATAGCCCCGGTGCTCCAGGAGGATGCGCGCGGAGTCGAGCGCGTAGCGCCAGGTGGCCCGCTCCCGGGTGAGCTCCTCCTGGGAGAGGAGGATGCGCGCGGCCCTCAGCGCCTGGAACTCCCGGGGCGTGAGCGTGGGCGCGGATCCGCCAGGCCGCAGCCGGGTGCAGGCCCCGACAAGCCAGCCGGGGACCTCGTGGACGGCGGTGATGCCGGTGACGGCATCGCGCACCAGCGCGAGCGGTAAGCGCCCGGTCAGTCCGAGCAGGCCCAGATGGCGCTTCTCCCGAGGAAGCCGTGGGGGCGCCGTCAGCAGCTTGAAGCCCGTCACCACGACGGTGCCGGGCGCGAGACGCGGCTTGCGGCCCGCCGCCGGGAGGTCTTCTCCCAGGAGGCAGCCGAAGCGCGGGGCCTGGGGAACCTCCGAGGGCGGGACCAGGTATCCGGCCTCGCGCAGGACCGACACCTCGGTCTCGTCCAACTCCAGGCGGCCGCGGCCGTGGCTCCGGGCGCTCTCCGCCAGCGCCCGGAGCGACTGGAACAGCCGAGGGTGCAGCCGGCTGTCGATGGCGGTCGTCAGCCTGCCTCTCCCGGGAAACGGCGCGGAGACCCGGAGCCCGACCGGGGCGGAGCGCTCGCGGGTGAGCTCGATGGATGCGAAGGGGTTCACCACGAGGTTGGACACAGCGCCTCCTTGATTTGGGCCGCTCCTAGCGGATCCGCCTGCGGTGCCGGTTCAGCAGCCGGTAGGCCGGCAGGGCCCATTGCTTGACGGCGTCATGGACGGCGGGGCCCGCGATGCGCCGCTTGAGCGCGGTGTCCGCGATGAAGCGGCGCTTGCCCCGCGGGTCCTTGGAGTACACCCGCAGGCTCTTCTCGACGCGCGCCCGCTCCGCCCGGGTGGGGTGGACGCCAAACGCATCCATGACCGCCACCAGCCGCTCCAGGTCGATGTCCTCGTAGTTGAGCAGGTGGGCCTTCGCATCCGCGCTGTCAGCGGCCACTCCGCAGAAATGGCTGACGGCTCGCGCGCAGTACTCCTCGCGCGTCATGGCGTCCACGGTCCGGGGACCCCAGCCAAAGTACCGTTTGACCTGCTCCGGTGTGGGCCGGTCCATCCAGCCGGAGGGGCGGGCCATGTTGGACACCACGACGTCCACGGGGTCCCGGTAGATGAAGAGCCACGGCACGTCCGGCCAGAGCCTGCGGACGACATCCAGACGGACGGTCTCCAGACTGGCGAACTTGATGAAGAGCCGGCGGTCGCGCTTCGTGCGGCGCCGGCCGAAGACCTTGACCAGACTGCGAAGCAGGGCGTCCCGCTCCGCCTGCGCCGCGGCGGACGCGCCCCGGGGCCTGGGGCCTGGCACCGAGGCCAGCAGGAGCGACGACAGGACGTCGGGCTCGCCGGGAACGAGGGTGCCGTCCAGGCAGCGCAGCGCGTTCTGCACCAGCGTCGAGCCGCACCGGGACATGTGGAAGATGAAGCCGGAGGGCGACAGCCCGTCGATGGCTTCCGCCACCTGATGGACCGTGGCCGGACTGCTGACGTTGCGCCCGATGCGCGGATGGCGCTGGAGCAGGAGTGCGATGGACTCGTCGTAGAAGGGTCCTTCCTGGAAGCGCCCCGCCTCGTTGATCCATTCGATGCCGCGGGGCTCCTCGGCCAGACGGTCCCAGGCGGGAATCCACCCCTCCCAGAGCGCCGCCATGGCGCCCCGGGGCGGCGGGGGGATGGGATGCACCAGCTTCGCGCCCATGAAGTCACCCGTCATTGGACGACACGATGTGGAACAACCCCTCGTGGGTCAGCCGGCGCACGAGCGTCACCCTGCCCTCGTCATCCAGGGGCCCCGGAAGCTCACCCACCTGGAAGCGCGGCGTCCGCAAGATGAAGCGCAGCGCCTCGCCGAAGTCCGCCGGCACCGACACGGCCCGCTGGCCGAACTGGAGCGTGGCCTTGCCGTCGCCTTCGCGGTAGCGCATCAGGGGCCCGAACCGCCGCTGGACCTGGCTGCGCGTGTGGACACGGGCCGCGTCTTCCTCGGAGCCCAGCGTCAACCCCGACACGCGCGAGCGGCTCCTCATCAGGACCTCGACGACCTCGGAGACCGCCGCGTCCGGGTCGAGCGACTGGAACAGCGCCTCACCCAGCCGGCGGAACTCCCCGCGCAATTCATCCCAGGCGGCGCTGTCGCTGGCGAAGCCCGGAGGCAGCCCGCGGCGCAGGCGGGGCTCCTGGTGGGCCCGCTGGAAGACGGCGGAGGCCAGGCAGTCCGCGTAGGTGATGGACTTGAAGCCCACCGTCAGGTGGAGCGAATGGCCGCCATCCGTCCGGGCCTCGTGGACATGGCCCCGAGGCAGGTAGAGCAGGTCCCCCGGCTCCAGCGTGAAGCGCTGGGTCGGCGACGAGTTGTCCACCTGCGAGGGCTGGTGGCGCGTGACGCGGAAGCGCTGGGCGTCCTCCAGGTTCTCGAAGCGGAAGGGCGGGACGTACTCGAGCGGCAGGTCCACCGGCGGAGGGCTCAGGCTCCACGTCTTGCGGCCGGCCACCTGGAGCACGAGGACGTCGTGGCGGTCGAAGTGGGCCTGCACCCCCTGGGACCTGGCCGGTGAGCAGTAGAGGTTGACGTTCACCGGCGCGCTGAGGCGCTGCTCCAATGACAAGCACAGGTCGCGGATGGAGGTCGAGAAGCGGTGGGCCGCGTTCACCCGGAGCGTGCTGCCGGCTTCGTAGCCCGCCTGGAGGAGCTGTGCGTCGGGGGCGCGGGTCGGGTCCTTCATCCTGTTGCGCGGCAGGTCGGAGCGCAGCAGCTCGACCGCGGCCGGGTCCAGCGCGAGGGCCGAGGCGACCAGGTGGTCGAGCCCGGCCTGGGACAGCAGGGGGGCGTAGAAGTCCGGCTGGCCCCGGGAAAGACGGTAGAAACGCTTCTCCCAATGGTCCGCCAGGAAGGCCTCTGGCGTCAGGTCTCCGAGCAGCGCCTCCAGGCTTGGGGCATAGCTGGCGGGTGCGAGGGCTTGCCGCCGCGGGGTCCGGGCGGAGCGGAGTCTGGGTTTCACGGGAGAGGGAGTCGGGCCTGGCGGGAGGGTGGGTGGCAATGCATGGCTTTCCCAGGCGGATGGAGGACCTGGGCAATCATTGTTCTGGTGCTGTGTGTCTGACAAGTGAAAGCGTGAAGGGTTTCCGGGGAAATGACCCGTCATTGAGCCGTCATGGTAAAGAATTACGGAGACGACGGCCGGGGGTGGTTGCCATTCAGCGCGAGGATTGGGGTTCGGCGCGCATCCGGGCCTGGAGCAGCGTTTCCGCGAGGGCCTGTGCCACGCTTTCCTGTCCCCGCCGTGAACCCAGCCGGCGGTTCGCGGCCATGTGCGTGAAGGACAGCGCCTCACGAGGTCCCGCGTTGGGAGTGGCGTCGCGCCATGCCCGCAGCAGCTCCATCAGCGCCCGAGGGGGGGCGTCCCGCCCCAGCTGTTCCAGCAGGTCCTGCCGGGCGCGGAGCCGGCGGATGAGGGGCGCGATCTCGGTTCGCCGGGAACGCTCGCGGCACGCGGCGGCGCCCGCGGCACGGCCCAGGAGCAGCTCCAGGTAGGCGGCCATCACCGCTCCCGTTTCGATGAGCAGCCGCTCCGGCTCCCTGCCCGCGCCCCAGCTCCCGAGCGCGGAGTCGCTGTCCCAGGTGAAGACGCGGAGCGCGGCGTCCAGCGCGTCGGCGCCGCCATAGCGGAAGGTCTCCGGGCGGAAGGTCTCCTGGCGGACGTCCGTGGCGCCGTGCTCGAGCGCGAGGTCGAGCAGGGACTCGAAGCGGTCGAGCGGGGACTCTCCACGCCAGCGCAGGCGGACCAGCCGGCGGGGCCCTTCCGCGAAGCGGACGTAGTGCCAGTCACCGGGGCTGGCGGGGAGCATGGGGCGCAAGGCGACGAGGAGCCTGCGCTGCGCCGCCTCGTCGGCGAAGAGGGTGAAGGAGCGCCACTGCCGGTGGATCCGCGTCCCGTCGGTGGGGGGCCTTTGTTGGCGCGGAGCCGGGGCGGGCAGCCGGCGGCGGAAGCTGGGGACCACCTCGCACACCACGGTCCTCGCGGTGGCCTCTTCCAGCCAGGGCGCCTCTTCCAGATAGCAGGAGGCCGCGGCGGACCGGCTCGCGCGGAGGAGCTCCGTCCGTCCCCAGTGGGACTCCAGGTCGATGGGGAGCCGCCGCTCGTTCTCCACGAGGCAGACGACGCGGGGGACGCCATTCGCCTCGCGCCAGTCGCGCAGGGCCCCGGCGCGCTCCCGCGAGTACGGCCCGCCGGGACGCCAGCGCGCCAGACAGAGGATCTGCCCCCGCCAGGTGAGGCGCGGCAGCCGGGGAAGGTTTCCGAGTTCCCGCCAGTCGAAGCCTCCCGGATGGCGCGCGCCCTCCATCGCCAGTTCCAGGAGCAGCCTCGCGACGCGCGGGCTCGCGCGGGGGGCCAGCATGTGACCCTGGTGCAGCACCAGCGGCGTGCCGTCGCGGAGCGCGAAGACGAAGCCCTCCGGCGCCGCCCGCACCATCACGTCCTCGGGGCGGACCCGCCGCCGGGAGGCCATCCGGGGAGCGCCGTTGCAGATCACCTCGCTCGACCAGGCATGCGCGGCCCAGCGCAGCGAGGGAGGCGAGTCCGCGCGTGTCCAGACCACCTCCGCGTGCAGGGCTCCCCGCTCCCCCTCCCAGGTCCGCTGGTGGCCCAGGACCTCGTCGCGGAAGGTCTGGGGCAGACACCCCAGGAACCTCCCGAGCGAGCGATGCGGCGCGCCCGAGCCGTGCAGGCTCCCTGGGACGAGCGTGAACGCTCCCCGCTCCAGGTCGGCCTGGCTGGAGGCGACGAGCAGACAGCCCGCCTCGAACCCGTCCGCGACGGGAACCTCCCGCGCGGCGGGGGCGGCGAAGCGCGAGAGCTCGTCATCCTCGAGGACGGCCCGTCCCCCGGCGGCCATGCCCCGGTGGTACACGGTGGCCAGCCAGCGGGCACGGGCCTCGTCGGCGGGTGACGGGGGCTCCAGGTCGGCCTCCCATGGCGCGGGCAGTCCGCTGATGAGCGGATCCGCCAGCTCCGCGGCGCAGACCCATTCGTCCGTGAAGCGGTCCCGGAACAGGCGGTGATAGGTCCGGAGCCTGCGGGCGCTGTCGGGGAGCGACTGGCACGACAGCAGCGCCAGTGCCCGGTGGGCGATGGCCCGCCGCACCGATGCCGGCAGGGGGACCGTTTCGGCGACGACCGCCGCCGTCACGCCTTGGAAGGAGTCCACTTCACCGGGCTTCAGGAACCGCTCGGTCAGCTCCGGCTGCGCGACAGTGTCGAGCAGCCTCACCCGCACCAGTTGTTCCTGGACGGGGGAGCGCCCGCGGTCTGGATGGATGCCGCGCAGCTCGCGCCACAGCTCTTCGCGGAAGTCGAGGAGCGCCTCTTCCTGGGAGTGCGCTTCCGCCGCCACGATGCGGTTGCCGCGACGGGCGAGGACGCGCTCCGAGGCCAGCACCCGGCGGTGTCCGGTGTTCGCCTGGAGTCCCGCGACGCGAATGGGCAGCGCGCGGAGGTCCGGCCAGCTGCCCTCCGGTGCGTCGAAGCGCGCCGCCGCCGCCCACGCGAGCAACCCCACCGGTGTGCAGCGCGAGGCGGCGCGCAGCAGGTAGCGCAGCAGGGCGCCCCGGGCGGCGTCATCCTTCCCCCCGCCCTCCCAGTACTGGAGCAGTTGGGGGCTGGCCGTGGCGATGAGCGGACGCAGCTCCGGACGCTGGAGCTGCTCCTCCAGCCAGGTGTGGAGCGCCGCCGCCTCCTGACCCGGGTCGTCCCGGGCCAGGGCCTGGAGCTCCGCCAGGAGGCCCGGAGCCAGGGCGGGCAGGCGCAGCGCGCCGTGCACCAGGGACTCCAACTCCAGCGCCCCGAGTCCCAGCCGCCTCGCCATCCCGGCCAGGGACGCCTCGGGTGCGGCCCCCGGCGTCACGGGCCCTCTTCGGGCTGCGTCGCCAACCACGCCACGAAGACGAACTTCTCCCCGCGCGAGACCCGCTCGGCGCCATGGAGCAGGCTGGAGTCGAAGAGCACGGCCATGCCGCCATGCGGTTGGACGCGGATGTCCAGCTTGGGAAAGGCTGTCTCTCCGCCGTCGAAGTCGTCGTTGAGGTAGCAGACGATGGACAGGCGGCGCTTGCCGCCGGGGCGGTCATCCCGGTGGAGCCGGTAGAAGTCGTTCACGCCGTAGCGGACCAGTTGCAGCGGCGTCAGCATGAGGTGCCTCCAGGGCAGCCAGTCCGCGCCAGCCAGCGCCAACTGGAGCCGCTCCCGGAAGTCCGCGAAAGCCTCCGGGAGGACCTTCTCGGTCAGCACCCGCGCCGAGCGGACCTGGGGCTTCAGCACCTTGCCCTCCCGGTTCAGCACCGTCGCGGCATCCCAGTCCGGGGACTGCTTCGCCAGCGCCACGATGTGCTTCGCCTGCTGGCGGGTGAAGAGCTTGCCCAGGGCGATTCCCACCTCCAGGGGCATGAAGGCCTCGACCTGCCGCGAAGGTCGCGGCGCTGGCGCGCGCGCACGTCTTCCGGCCGCGCTCATGGGCGCCCCCCCTGGCGTGAGCGGCCGCGCCCACGGCTCCGTCCCCGGGGGGGCTCGGCGCTGGGCGGCACCGTCAGGTAGAGGGTCCGCGGCGCCTCTTCCTTCATGTGCAGCGCAATCCCAGGCGGGAGGTCGACACCGAGCACCTCCTTGATGACACGCCGGGGGGTCGCCAGCAGCTTCATGCGGAAGAGGGGATCGACGCGCGCGCGCCGGGCGATCGCGACCTTCAATGCCTGCCATGGGCTTTCCCAGTGCCGCTCCATCCCGTCAGTCCTCCTCTTGGCGCAAGGCGTAGAGCAGGCCCTCGCGGGTCAGCCGGCCCACCAGCGCGAGCCGGCCCTCGTCATCCAGTGGCCCCGGTAGCGCCCGCACCTGGAAGCGGGGGGTTCGCTGGATGAACCGCAGGGCTTCACCGAAGTCCGCCGGCACCGACACGGTCCGTTGTCCGAACTGGAGCCGCGCCTTGCCCGCGCCCTCGCTGTAGTGCAGGAGTTGCCCCGCCCGCCGCTCGACCCGGTCCTGGAGGCCCAGGTGGGCCGCGTCGTCCTCCGAGCCCAGCGTCATCCCCGTGAGCTGGCCGCGCTTGTGAAGGAAGGCCCGGGCGATGTCGGTGACCGCTGCCTCCACGTCGAGCGCCTGGGGCAGCCGCTCCCCCAGCCGGCGGAGTTCCTCGTGCACCTCTTCCTGGACGGTGCCTCCGAGGAGGAAGCCGGGCGGCAGGGAGCGGCGCAGGGCGGGCTCCCGGTGGGCCAACTGGTACAGGGCGGACGCCAGGCAGTCCACGTACGTGAGCGTCTTGAACCCGAGCGTCAGGTGGACCGAATGGGTGCCATCCGCGCGCGACTCGTGGACGTGGCCCCGGGGCAGGTAGAGCAGGTCTCCTGCCTCCAGCACGAAGTGCTCGGTGGGGCCGTCGCTCCCCGCCGGCTGGAACCGGGGGGTGCGGAAGCCGCGCGAATCCTCCAGGTCCTCGAAGCGGAAGGGCGGGACGTACTCGAGCGGCAGGTCCGTCTCCCGCGGCGACAGGCTCCACTTCCGCCGGCCAGACACCTGCAACACGAAGCAGTGCCGGTCGAAGTGCACCTGCGCCGTCTCCGAACGGGCGGGGGCGCAGTAGAGGTTGACGTTCACCAGCGCGCCGAGTCCCTGCTCCAGGTGTCCCCGGAGCTGGCGCAGCGGGCCCAGGAACCGGTGGGCCGCGTTGACGCGCAGGGTGTTGCCCGCGTCGTAGCCCTCCTGGAGGCGCTGGGCGTCCAGGGGACGCCCGGCGTCCCCCGGCCGCGCGCGAGGCAGCAGCTCCACGCTGGTGGGGTCCAGCGCGAGCGCGGAGGCGATCAGATGATCGATCTCCGCCCGGGGCAGCAGCGGCGCGTAGAAGTCCGGCTGCCCTCGGGAGAGGTGGTAGACCCGCTGCTCCCAGTGGTCCGCAAGGAAGGCCACTGGCGTCAGGCCTCCGAGCAGGGCTTCGAGGCTCGGCGCATGGACCGGAGGCGCGAACGCTTCCTGCCGCGCGACACGGGCGGAGCGAGGTCGGGGCTTCACGGAGGGACGGGGCGCCCTAGCAGGACGGCGGGTTGCTGTCGCCGGGGCAGTCCTCGGGGCAGGACGGCGGGAAGTCGAGGCCGCTCTGGACGACCTCGATCTCCAGGGCCGTCAGCTTGCGCTCGCTCCTGGGAACGATGATGTAGAGCTGCTGGGGCGTCTCTTCGAAGGGCTGCAGGCGCAGGCCCTTGGGCAGCGGATAGCCCACGGCCTCCTCGAAGGCCGCCTCCGGGTGGGCCAGCAACTTCTTGCGGAAGTCCGGGTCGTTGCGGGCCCGCGCCTTGAGCAGGGGCTTGAGTTCGGCCCAGGCGAAGACCGGCTCCGCGGCCAGCTGCGGCGTGACCGTGCTGCGGGAGCGCGTCACGACGGACTTCGTGCGCTGGCCGCGGCCCTGCGCCGCCGCGGGCTTGATCATCTTCTGGGCGGTGCGCGTGGCGGACTTCGAGGACGTCGTCGTGGTGCGCCTGCCTGTCGTGCTGGCCATGATTCCTCCGGGCACTTCGTTTGTGTTTGCGTGTCCCGGGTGACCCTTCCAATCACTGAAGGCAGGCGCTCACCCGGCGCGCTCTGCATCAAAGACAAGCTACACAGGCATTGTCGTGGATTGCAAGGGCGTCAGGCGTTATTTGAAGGGCCTGGGTGGATTGGGGGCAATCATTGCAAAATTCCGCCAATCCTGGCGTGGGATGGCAGGCATTTCCCCTGGGGGCGCGCCATGGCTAGAGTTCGCGCGTGGTCGCGTCTGTCCAAGCAAGTCCTTTCATCCGGTCCCCTTCGCGCAGGTGTCCTCTCGAATGAGCGCCCAGATCCAGCACCCCCTGCCCATGCCCTCCCGCGCCGTCATGGCCAGACTCTGGAAGGGCTGGCTTCCGGCCGCGGTCCGGTTGGAGGCCGACGTCCCGCGCGTGCTGTGGCTCCAGGCCGGGGAACACTACGAGGAAGCCCCCTTCTACCGGCACGCGGTGGAGGCGCTGATGCGGCGTGAGCCGCGCATCACCCGCAACCGCACGAGCCTGGGGACGGTGAACCTGGTGGGGGACGTCCTGGACGCGCTCAAGCCTTCCGGGTTCATCTTCCACATGTCCCGCTGTGGCTCGACGCTGGTCCAGAACGCCTTGCGGTGCCTGGACGGAAGCATCGTCCCTGGCGAACCAGAGCCGCTGTGCACGCTGCTGACGCCGTACTCCCCCAGCGTGTGGCCGGGCGAGCGCGAAGACTGGGAGGCGAGGCGCGACGCGTTGCTCCGCAGCATGGTGCGCATCTTCGGGCAGCGGCGGCGGCCCGGCGACCGGCGATACTTCGTGAAGTTCACCAGCCGCAACAGCGTGCAGCTCGACGTCATCCGGAGGCTGTGGCCGGACGTGCCGTGGCTCTTCGTCTACCGGAACCCGGTCGACGTCATGGTCTCGAACCTGTCACGGCCTCCGGGCTGGATGCGAATGCCCGCGGACTGGAAGACCCTGCACTTTGGCTGGAGCGGGGAGCAGCTCGCGGACATGACGCCCGAGGAATACTGCGCGCGGGTGGTGGGGAGCTTCTGCTCGGCCGCGGCGCGAAGCGCGGACGGGCGTGCATACCTGCTCAACTACGAGGACATCGACCTGCCGCGGATCCGCGCGGTGATGGAGGCCTTCGGCGTCCGGCCCACCCGGGCGGAGCAGGCGCGCGCCGAGGAGAGCCTGCGGGTGTACTCCAAGGACCCCAGTGGCCAGCGGGCCTTCACCGGGGACACCGCCCTCAAGCGGCGCGTCGCGGGACCGGCGGTGGAGCGCGCGGCGGAGCGCTGGGCGCTGCCAGCCTTCTCCGTGCTCGACCGGCATCCCCGCCGGCTCCGCTAGCGGGTCCGGACGCGGTCGAGCACGCCGGGAAAGCTGGAGGCGCGCGAAGGAGGTGCCTTCAGGTAGGCGAAGTTCGACCGCCGGTCGTAGACCCGGCTCAGCAGCGCCAGCAGGTGCAGGTAGCGCTTGTGCAGGCGCAGCCCCTGGGTCGCGGTGGCGCTGGGGTGCCATTGGTCCGCGTACGTGTCGTCCGCGAGCGAGGCGCGCCTGAACGGTTCCAGGAGCGAGGCCAGTCCCTGGAGGAGGGCTTCGACCCTCGGCCGCAGCGCCGGCTGGTTCGCGTGGGCCCTCAAATAGAGGATGAGCGTGGGATAGGTGACGGCGATGGAGGGCTCCACCCGGACCTTGGCCACCTCCAGCCGCTCCACCAACCCGAAGGAGGCCGGCGTCGCGAAGACCCCGCGAATGAGGCCGGACAGGGAGTCCTCCAGCGCCTCCTCCGGGAGGTACAGGTTGATGCGCAGCAGCCCCTTCACGTCCACGGGGGCGCGGGTGAAGGCCGTGATGATGTCGGGGCGCCGCCGGGCGATCTCCGTGCGGGCACGCCGGGGCGACAAGCGCTGGTCCAGCGCCGCCAGGGCGGCTTCCGCGTACTCCACGCTGCGCAGGTTGGTGCGCCCGTCAATCTGCCGCCGCCATCCCTCCAACGCCTCCTCCAGGGCGGGGAACGGGCCGCCCCCCATGCGCGCCGCGAGCTCTCGGCAGCACTCGTGCAGCAGCAGGTTGGCCTGGTTCAGGGGCGCGTTGAGGACGCGAACCCTCTCCATCTGCTGTTCAGCGTCCGTGCCGGTGGGAAAGAGGATGAATGTGAAATTGTTTGGAATAGGTGGAATGAAGAGCTGGGAGTATCCCGTGAGCCCGAGGATCGCCGTGCGTTGCGCGACGCGGAGTGGGTGCATGGGAATGGCCTGGAATTGAAAGCGGTTGCGGGCGGAATGAGGGAGGATTCAAGGGCTTGCGTCCTCCATCAGGTGGTAGCGTATCGGGCGTGAAGAGGCCCTGCCAGTCCTTGACAGGGTTTCCGCCGCCGCCAGCAGCCCGGAAGAGAAAGGACACGTGCGCGCCATGTGGTGGGATGATTTGAAGCAGGACGTACGATTCGCGGCACGGACCCTGCGGCGTGCTCCCGGCTTCGTCATCATCGCCGTGCTTTGTCTGGCGCTAGGCATTGGAGCCAATGGCCTGGTCTTCAGCGTGGTCAACGGCGTGTTGCTGCGCCCGCTGTCCTACCCAGACCCCGAGCGGCTGGTGGTGCTGGGGGAGCGCAACGGCGGGGGGATGGTGTCCTGGCCCACCTTCCTGGAGTGGAAGCAGCAGACCGCCACCTTCGAGCGGATGACGGCTTTCACGGAAGGGGGTGTCATCCTCTCGGGGGAGGCCGCGCCCGAGCGTCTGATGGCCACGCGAGGCACCGCGGACTACTTCGCCGTCCATGGGGTCGCGCCGCTGCTCGGGCGCACCTTCGAGTCCGGGGAGGACCTGCCCGGCCGGGCGCCCGTGGCGGTCCTGGGCGAGGCAATGTGGCGGCGGCGTTTTGGCGCGGACCCCTCGGTGCTGGGCCGGACGCTGGTGATGGATGGGGTGTCCCGCACGGTGGTGGGGGTGATGCCGGCCTCGTTCTCCCAGGAGATGGACGTGTGGCTCCCCCTGGAGACCCCCGCGGACTCGGAGGCGCCCAATCGCAGCCACATCCTCACGGTGCGCGCTCGGCTGGGGAAGGGCGTGTCCGTGGAGCAGGCGGACGCGCTGCTCAAACAGCTGGCCGCGCGGATGGAGGCCCTGTACCCGGCGGCGCAGAAGGGGCGGGGCGCGGCGGTGCTCTCGCTGTCCCAGATGGAGACCCGTGCGTGGCGCACGCCGCTCCAGGTGCTGCTCGGCGCCGTCGGGCTCGTCCTGCTGATTGCCTGTACCAACGTCGCGAACCTGTTGCTGGCGCGCGCGGGTGCCCGTCAGCAGGAGCTGGCGATCCGCGTGGCGTTGGGGGCGCGGCGGGGCCGGCTTGTCCGGCAGTTCCTGGTGGAGAGCCTGTTGCTGGCGCTGGTGGGAGGG